>CAYRBS010000351.1:0-2670 GCA_964422335.1 uncultured Mariniphaga sp.
ATCCTCGGCTCGGGGGCACTGAAGATTGGAGAAGCAGGCGAGTTCGACTATTCCGGTTCGCAAGCCTTAAAAGCACTTAAGGAAGAAGGGGTGGAAAGGGTTCTTATCAATCCGAACATTGCCACCATTCAAACCTCGGAAGAGATAGCCGACAAAATATATTTCCTCCCGATTACGCCGTTCTTTGTGGAAGAAGTGATAAAAAAAGAAAAACCGCAGGGAATTTTGCTGGCGTTCGGGGGCCAGACAGCGCTCAACTGCGGGGTTGCCCTGCACAAATCGGGGGTTCTCGAAAAGTACAATGTAGAGGTGGTGGGTACTCCCGTACAATCGATTATAGACACGGAAGACCGCGATATATTTTCCAAAATGCTGGCTGAAATAGGGGTAAAAACCCCAAAAAGCATTGCAGCATCCAACATGGAAGAAGCACATGCAGCAGCGCAGGAAGTGGGTTTTCCTATCATCATCAGGGCAGCTTATACACTGGGTGGCCTGGGCAGCGGTTTTTGCGAAAACAAAGCCGAACTGGAGTCGCTTGCATCGAAAGCTTTTTCCTACTCCCCCCAGATATTGATTGAAGAATCGATAAAAGGATGGAAAGAAGTGGAATACGAAGTGGTACGCGACCGGTTCGACAACTGTATTACGGTGTGTAATATGGAAAACTTCGACCCGCTGGGAATTCACACCGGCGAAAGCATTGTTGTGGCGCCCTCGCAAACACTTTCCAACTCAGAATACCATAAACTCAGGGCCATTTCCATTAAAATAATCCGCCGGGTAGGTGTTATTGGCGAATGCAACGTTCAGTTTGCCCTCGACCCGCACTCGGAAGATTACCGGGTAATTGAAGTAAATGCCCGCCTTTCGCGTTCATCGGCCCTGGCTTCGAAAGCGACCGGCTACCCGCTGGCATTTGTAGCAGCCAAACTGGGACTGGGGTACGGCCTGCACCAGTTGAAAAATTCGGTAACAAAAGTTACTACTGCCGCTTTTGAGCCTGCGCTCGACTATTGTGTCGTAAAAATTCCACGATGGGACCTGACCAAATTCACGGGAGTTTCAAAGAACATTGGCAGTTCGATGAAAAGCGTTGGGGAGATAATGGCCATCGGACGTACGTTTGAAGAAGCGATTCAAAAAGGCATTCGTATGGTAGGACTGGGAATGCATGGTTTCGTGGGAAACAAAGATGAAATCAACATTGAAGAAATTGAATCGGAACTGGGCAACCCCACCGACCGGCGCATTTTTGCCATTGCCGAAGCGTTCAATAAAAATTACACGATTGACAACATCTATGAAAAAACAAAAATCGACCGCTGGTTCCTCTTCCGGCTGGAAAATATTTTCAAAATTAAAAATAAGCTGGAAAGCGTAAACAGCCTGGAAAGCATTGAACCCTCGCTGCTCAAACTGGCCAAACAAGCCGGATTCTCGGACTTCCAACTGGCACGGTTTATTCTCAACAGCCCCAACAATCGTATCCAGGAAGACCTGCTTAAGGTCAGAAAATTCAGAAAAGACCACGGTATTGTTCCCGTGGTGAAACAAATTGATACGCTGGCCGGCGAATACCCTGCACTAACCAATTATCTGTATCTTACCCACAACGGGAGTGAACACGACATTGATTTCTTCCACGATAATAAATCGGTGATTGTGCTGGGATCGGGCGCATATCGTATTGGAAGCTCGGTGGAATTCGACTGGTGCAGTGTAAATGCCATCGACGCCATCAAAAAAGAAAATTACCGTTCGGTGATGATCAACTACAATCCCGAAACGGTGAGCACCGATTACGATACCTGCGACCGGCTTTATTTCGATGAGCTCTCTTTTGAACGGGTAATGGACATAATCGACCTGGAAATTCCTTACGGGGTTATTATTTCGATGGGAGGCCAGATTCCGAACAACCTGGCCATGAAACTACACAGCCAGCAAGTTCCGGTACTGGGTACTTCGCCCGTTAACATCGATAATGCCGAAGACCGCGAAAAATTCTCGTCCCTGCTCGACACACTGAATATCGACCAGCCGCGCTGGGCAAGGCTTACCACCTTCGAGGGAATTTATAAATTTATCGATGAAGTAGGCTACCCGGTACTCATCCGCCCCTCGTATGTTCTTTCGGGCGCAGCCATGAATGTGGTTTCGAACCCCGACCAGCTGGAATATTTCCTCCAGATGGCCGCTAACGTTTCCAAAGAACATCCGGTGGTAGTTTCGGAATTTATAGAAGAAGCCAAAGAAATTGAAATTGACGCCGTTGCCCGCGATGGCGAAATTATTACGTATGCAATATCCGAACATGTTGAATTTGCCGGAGTACACTCGGGCGATGCCACCATTGTTTTCCCGCCGCAAAAGCTATACATTGAAACCATAAGGCGTGTTAAACGAATCGCCCGGCAAATTGCGAAAGGGCTTGAAATTACCGGCCCCTTCAATATGCAATTTCTGGCCAAGGACAACGATATAAAGGTAATTGAATGCAACCTGCGCGCATCGCGGAGCTTTCCGTTTGTTTCAAAAGTAATGAAACTGAACCTGATTGAAATTGCCACCAAAGTGATGTTGGGGGTGCCCGTAGCCAAACCAGACAAATCACTGTTCGAACTTGATTACGTGGGTGTAAAAGCGCCGCAATTCTCGTTTGCACGG
>CAYRBS010000352.1:0-2665 GCA_964422335.1 uncultured Mariniphaga sp.
AAACCAAAATTCAATGTGTATTTGTAATGCAGGAACGGAAATATAGCTCTCCCGTTTTCCGGCCCTATAAACTGGTCAACTACAAAAACGGTAGCCAAAATAACACCCGCAATTACTGAAACCGTGGCACCTTTCATTGTCACTTTCTTACTGACGATTCCGAAAAATATGGCCGGGAATACCGGAATGACAAGGTAAGCCGTGATGGTTTGCAGGTATTTGTATAAACCTTCTTCGTTTTTATACACCAGCCAGGCAGCGCCAATTCCGAGCATCACTACCAACATGATTACAATTCTTCCGAGAAAAACCTGTTTTTTTTCCGAAGTTTTGGGCCGGAACTCCAGCACAAAATCGCGCACTACCAATGTAGAAACCGAGTTCAAAACGGCAATGAGCGAAGTGATTAACGCTGCCATCAGCGAAGCCAGCACCAGCCCGCGAACTCCGGAAGGTAAAAGCTGGTTCAGCAAAACAATAAATGTTTGTTTGGTTTCCTCCCCTTCCAGCCCGGGGAACAGCGCAAAAGCAATTACGCCCGGCAAGGCAAAAATAAACACCGGAAAAAGTTTCAGAAATACGGCAAACATGGCACCCCAGCGTGCCTGTTGCAGGTTGGGGGCAGCCAGGGTACGCTGCACATTTACCTGATCAATTCCCCAGTAAAAAATGCCGGCATAAAACGCGGTGGCCAAAATTCCCCAAAACGGGTAAACCGGGTCTTCCACTGGTTGAACCATCACCATGGCCTCCGGAACTTTTTCCATTAAGCCGCTCCAGCCGCCCACTTTATCGAGCCCGATAAACAGCATAATGGTGCATCCGACAATCATAATAACAGTCTGGATAGTATCGGTGTAGGCAACTGCCGTAAACCCTCCGACAATGGTAAAAACGGCCACAATCATCCCGGTATAAAAAACGGTTGTCATTACGCTCCAGCCCAGCAGGCTGTTCATTACCAAAGCGCCTGCAAAAAGGGTAAAAGCCAGTTTGGTCATGATACTGATAACCAGCATCAGCCCGGAGAAAAACAGCCGGGCATTTCGGTTGTAACGGATTTCAAGGAATTCGGGGATGGTAAAAATTTTGTTTTTGATGTAGTAGGGGAACAATACGGCGCAGGCAAAACCCAGGGTGATGGCAGTGGTTAATTCCACCAGGCCGGCAGAAAGGCCGTACCGGTACGAGTCTCCGGAAAGCCCTACCAAATGCTCCGCACCTATGTTGGTAGCAAAAAGCGAAGCGCCGATGATGGGCCATTTTATTTTTCTTCCGCCAAGAAAAAAGTTGGAACTGTTTTTCCCGGCGTTTCGGAGGTAGGCCATGTACAATCCCACTGCGAGGCTTCCCAGCAAAACAAAAATGCCGATAAACCAGTCCAGTCCGCTTAGTGCGATGCTCATAGGTTTAGTTTTATATGGTTAATGAATCAATTTATCCATCCGGCTGATGCTTTGTATCATAGCGCGGACGGTGTGGTAATTAATTTTCCAGGAATGCCCCATGTGTGTCCAGATGGGTTTGCCTCTGCGGGTAAGTAACGGGTACCATTCGCCCACCTCTTTGTTAATTACTTTGTCGAATACAAACCGGTGCACATTTTTGTAGGCTTCCCAGTATTTTTCATCGCCAAAAATTATAACCGCATCCAGCATCCCAATCAGCACCTCGGCTTGCTGCCAAAACTCTTTTTCCCGATCATAAACGCCGCCTGAATGGGGCCCTTCCACGAAAACACCGCCCAGTTCATAATCGATGCCGTTGTTAACAGTGTGGTCGAACAAGGTTTTGAACAGATCAGAATAGCTTTCTGCATCCATTTTAAGAATTTGAAGCGCATGGTTCAGCAACCAGGCAAATTCGGCATTGTGGCCGTAGCAGGTATTGTCGGTGGCATTGCCTTTTTGTCCTTCTTCCGAAAAACGGTCCCACCCCCAGATGATATCGAACTTGATTTGTGGCGCAACCGACCAGTCGTTGTAAAACTGTGGAATACCGGTTTTATATTCAGGATGAATAATGCGGTTCAGCAAAAGGTCAATCACTTCCAGCAGTTTCCGGCGGTGCACTTCCTGTCCTGTAGCTTCATAAAGCGTGGTGAAAGCTTCCATCAGGTGCATGTGCACATCCAGGGTCTTGCGGTCGCCGCCCTGACTGCCGGGGCCACAAAGTGTCCAGTCGCGGTGGAACATTTCCCAATAGCCGCCATACATGGAATCGACGCAATACTTCTGAAGCAAATCAAAAACCTTTTCAGCATATTCAACACCCCGCTTGTCACCAGTCGCCAGTGTATATTCACTTAATGAATAGATGGCAAAACTGTGCCCGTAAATAATTTTCTGATCAATTTTTACATTTCCTTTCCGGTCGAGCATCCAGTAAAAACCGCCGTGTTTATTGTCCCACATTTTTTCGAGCAGAAAATCCACACCATGTTTAGCCATTTCAGCCAGTTTACCGTTTCCGTACCCCGCCCGGTGGGCCGATGAAAGGGTATAAAGGCAGCGGGTTTGGGCCACCAGCGATTTTTCGTCCTCGCCCGTATCATTGCCCTTCTCATCAAAATGCGTGATGTAGCCGCCGTTGGTTTTATCCACCATCCGGGTTGTCCAAAATGGCAACAATTCATTTACCAAATGATTTTCCGCTTCTTTTTTAA
>CAYRBS010000353.1:0-2663 GCA_964422335.1 uncultured Mariniphaga sp.
GGACTGGATGACAATGATAAAATTGTGACCACCAATCTTACAACTGTTGCCGACGGGGTGAGTTTGCGCACTGAAGATTCTGCTTCAGGAACTGCAAATGACACAATCGACAGCGCTGAAAATCAAAACCAGGTTGAAACACAATCAACGGGAGGAACAGAGTAAATGGCAAAGTCAGGTTCAAAGAAAAAGAAGAAAAACGGGAAAGGGGCCATCGCTTACATGGCGCGAAATTCGGTTGCTGCCAATTTGCTGATGGTTATTCTAATCGGTGGTGGAATCCTGACGATGTTCAATATTCAGAAGGAGGTTTTTCCGCAGTTTCAGCTCGATTATGTAGAAGTAAGCGTGGTTTATCCTGGGTCAGCGCCCACCGAAGTTGAAAAAGGAATTTTAATGCCGGTGGAAGATGCCGTACGCAGTGTTCAGGGAATAAAGGAAATTACTTCCACTGCACGCGAAGGGTCGGGGACCGTTTTAATAGAACTGGTTGCCGGCATCGACCGCATGAAGGCTTTTCAGGAAATTGATCAGGAGGTGAACCGGATACGCACTTTTCCCGATGATATTGAAGAACCCGAAGTACAGCTTCAGGACCAGCAGCTCGATGTTATGGAGATTGTTCTTTACGGCGGTTCAGATATCTGGACATTACGCATTTTGGCCGAGCAGCTTCGTGATATTCTGCTAAATGACCAGGAAATTACACAAGTGGAAATCGGGAATGTTCCTGATTATGTTACCCATGTAGAAATTCCCCGGCATCGTTTAAGGGAATACAATTTAACACTGAGCGAAGTCTCCCGAATCATTGTGGAGTCGAGTGAAGATATTCCGGCCGGATCTGTCGATACCAAATCAGGTGAAATTCTTCTGCGGATGCAGGAACGTAAACAATGGGCCGAAGAATTTGAAAAAATAGAAATAATACCTTCCGAATCAGGGGCTTCAGTTACACTTGCCGATATTGCCGAAGTTACTGATGGTTTTGAAGAGACCGGCTTTCACGGGCAGTTTAACCAGCAGCTTGCAGTCGGCCTGGGAATTTACAGGGTAGGAGACCAGTCGCCCATTGAAATAGAATCGACCGTAAACGAGATTCTTTCAGAATTTGAGGAATCGCTTCCGCCGGGAATAAGTTACCGGATAGACAGCAACCGTGCAGAAGATTACCGCGAGCGGCTTTCTTTGCTTACTGAAAACGGATTGCTTGCCATTCTGATTGTTCTTTTCATTCTTTCGCTTTACCTGGAATACCGGCTGGCATTTTGGGTGATGATGGGAATGTCTATCTCTTTTATCGGAAGTATTCTTTTTCTTCCGTTTATCGGTATCAGCATAAATATGATTTCCATGTTCGGTTTCCTTGTTGTGCTGGGAATTGTGGTAGACGATGCCATTATTGTGGGAGAAAATATTTATGAATACCGGCAAAAGGGAATGGGAGTTATGAAAGCGGCTATCAGGGGAACCAAAGATATTGCACGGCCGGTGGTTTTCAGTATCCTTACCAATATCATTGCATTTATCCCGTTGCTGTTTATTCCGGGCACAACCGGAAAATTCTGGTGGCCGTTGCCTGCTGTAGTAATTACTGTGCTTATGGTTTCGCTCGTCGAGGCACTTTTTATTCTTCCGGCTCACATGGGGCACGTTTCCAAAAACCCTGTTAAAATAAAAGCCATTCAGTATTTTGAGCGTTTTCAGCGTTGGTTTGCCAGAGGGTTCGACCGGTTTATGGACGATTATTACCGTCCGTTTCTGGAAAAGAGCCTTCGTCACCGCTACATCACTTTAAGTATTGCCATTTCAGTTTTTATTATTGTTGGTGGTTATGGCTACAGCGATCACATGGGAATTATAATGATGCCCGAAGTAGCAGCCGACGAAATTGAAGCCGGGGTTACATTGCCTGTCAGCACAACCATCGATCAGGCTGCCCGGGTAGCCAACGAAATTACGCAGTCCACACAACGAATGTTTGAAGAAAATAATCTTTATGAGGTTGCCGAGGGGATTAAAACAAATGTACGCGGCCAGAATTTTATCGATGTTGAAATTGTTATGAAACCGCCGGACCAGCGCGATATGACAGCCCAGGAAGTTATTGAACTCTGGCGCGATGAAATTGGCGATATTGAAGGCGTTGACCAGATTACCTTCGAAGCCGAAAGTGGTCCGGGTGGCTACCAGCAGGATATCAGCGTAGATATCAGCCACTCGGATATTGAAGTGCTGGAAAAAGCAAGCATGGCTTTTTTCGACCGGATGGAAACATTTGAAGCCACCCGTGATGTAAGCGATAATTACGACAAAGGAAAAACTCAGTATGACTTTAAACTGCTTCCCGAAGGACGGAGCCTGGGATTAACACCCGGCGATGTTGGCCGGCAAATACGAAATGCTTTTTACGGTGCATTATCCATGCGCCAGATGAGAGAAACCAACGAAATTGAAGTACGGGTAAAATTACCCCTTGATGAACGTAAAGACATTTATCACCTGGAAGATTTGACCATTCGCACTCCCGATGGTACCGAAGTTCCGCTACTCGATGTAGTCAGCCTGGAACAGGGTGAAGCATTTACCTCTATCAACCGGCGCGACGGGCGGCGTATTGTTACTGTTGGAATGGATGTAGAACCGGCCAATGCCGTTACCCG
>CAYRBS010000354.1:0-2657 GCA_964422335.1 uncultured Mariniphaga sp.
GTGTATTCTGCTACTAATCGCACATTTCTTCTCAGCAGGTAACCCGCATGAAACGTGGCCGACTGGTAATTGGCCGGTTCAAAATCAGAGTTAACCAAGTTGTACAAACCCAGCAGGTACCATTTGGTTTGGTCGCCGCCGGGGCTGAAAATGAGTTCTACCATCGCCCCGTCGGTTTTCACATCCTGCATTTCTTCAGAACTATTATAGCTGCTGTAAATATGTGAATCATTTCGCTGCAGGTACTGGGCATTGAGCGTAATTTTGGGCGAGGGGGCAAACGTGAAATTGGGCCCCCAGATAAAAACTTCGTTGGTTGCATCGGTGGCAAAGCTATGCATTAAATCTTCTTTTCCGGTAAAAGCAAATGCCCCCACGTTTACCATTTCACCAAAATCCTGTGAAAGATGTGCCAGGAAATTTTTATACTTGTCATGGTCGAATACGCGGTTTTGTGCTTCTGCCAGGCCGTTTCCGTTGGTAACTTCTACTGTCACACCAGTTCCCGAATCCAGCCCAAGGGTAATCATCACTCCTTTGTCGTATTTCAGGCCAATCCCTGAATTTCCGATTTGCGAAGTGTAAAGCACATAATCTTCGAGCGGCAATCTGAGTTCGCGTTTAAAGAGCGGATCGGAAACCTGAAATTGCCCCAGCGCGATGTCCAGATCAATTCCAAAAAGGTCGTTATACATTAAAAAGGCATCTTCAACGCCAGCCACTTCGCCTCTTTCGCTAAAATAGAAATAGAAGTAGTAGGAGAGGCGTTCGGAAATTTCACCACCGGAAAGCAGTTTGATGAGGTAAGGCGATGCAAAATCGCTTCTTTCGTTTCCGCTCATGTTGTAGGTTACAAAACCATCGAGCCTGACGGCAATGGGCAGCTCGCGCAGTAACGATAACTCGGTGTCGCCGGTTTCCATGTAGTAGCGCGGCGAACTTTCCTCTTCCAGCCTGAATCCGTTGCCTGCAAATTCATCGCCGTAAGCTTTAAGTGCCGGAGCGGCCGGTGTGTGACAGGTTGTACAGCTAAGTCTGTATTTTCGGGCAAAAGCAGGAATTGCCTGAATTGTTTCAGTAATAAAAATTGCAGTAAGCGTTAGAATTAAAATAGACAGATTTTTTTTCATGGTTATTTTGTTTTAAGGATAAACTGTGATTTCGGTTGAGTGGCTGTTCACTTCAAGTGCTGAGTATTCTTCTTCAGGCACTTCGAGGAATTCGCCAACAGGTTTTACGAGCAACCGGTAATAAAGTGTTGCTGTAACCTTAACTTTACCGGGTTTAACTTCGAAGGGCAATTCAAATGTATAAGTTTCTGTTTTGGTTTCGCGTGGCCCAATGCGGTAATCAACGCCCAGCGAGGCTGTGTTCCATTGCATAATGGTCATGCGTCCCTCCGGGTCGAAATAGGGCATGCGGTAAATGCGGTCGCCAATGGGGACATCTTCTCTTCTGACGCCTTCAAAATTTTCAATTCCCAGCGGGACGCCCATATCCTGGTAGGCCAGCACATCGCTTGCAATGGTGTATTCTTCGCCTTCAAATCCTTTTTTATCTACCGGAATGTGGAAAGTATTTCCGTCTTCATCTTCAGCTTCCACATGCAGCCACACAATGCGGTCTTCAACCGAACCGGTCGGAAATTTATGTCCCGTTTTCTGATTGAAAAGGGTAGCGGTGAAAACTACTACTTCGCCCGGTACGGTTTCGCGAATATCGGGCTGAATGCGTAACTCAATGGTTCCTTTCACTTTACCGGGGTCGTGTCCGCCGTTGAAAAGGTGCATGCGGGCGTCGGGATATGTACTGCCCAATTTGGCGGTTCGCATTTCAGTGTCGGGCATGTGGCACTCCTGGCAGGTGACATCGTTGTCGGCATAAGGTCCTTCTTCCCATTCCAGCTGAGTGGATTTCACCCAAACCCCGAACGGACTTTTTTCGTTGTGGCAGGTACCACACAGGCGGGTATCAGAATAGAGGTCAATTTCCACAATTTCATGATTGGGCGATTCGGTTTCTCCCTTGCGGGAGCTGTATTTGGTATCGCCGGGTTCGAGAATATAATTGAAGTTGTATGCGGTATCGCCGGAAATACCTTTTATCAGGTGACAAACTTCGCACGAAACTGATTCGTTTGCACGTGAACCTTCTGAAGGACGGGGTGGCGGAAAATCGCCGACGAGATATGCCATGGGCGTGTGGCAGCCGTTGCACCCATCAACTGCTTCTTTAAAATCAGGGTCAGCCTCAGCATGAGCCACTGCCAGTTTAAAGTATTCAATTTCGTCCCAGTGGTGGGTGTATGCCTCCGACATCATGGCCTGTTTCCATTGCTGATAAAATTGATTGTGGCATTGCTGGCAATATTCGGGTGTTTCAAAATCATCGTAATCAGAATCACCCGGTTCAATGCGGCTATCCGATAAGGGAAACATAAAACTAAAACTGACCAGCAACCCTATTGTAATCAATCCGAAAAGTGAAGGCATTGTTAATTTTTTCATGATTTTAGTTTTAAGTTTTAAGTTAAAATGTATTGGAAATTGTACACTTTAATTTATGGCAAGTGTTCAAAACAAATCTGTTCATTAAAATTAGGAAAATTGCAGGGTTTATTCAAATTTCCAACCAATCATAAAAGCTTATGTTTAATT
>CAYRBS010000355.1:0-2649 GCA_964422335.1 uncultured Mariniphaga sp.
TGTTTTTTTTATCGGCGCATTCAGGCATTGCCCAGGAACATAACCCCGACAATTGGGCGCAATGGCGCGGACCGCTAAACACAGGAGCTGCAGTAAAGGGAAACCCACCCATAGAGTTGGGCGAATCCCAAAACCTGAAATGGAAAACCTCCATTCCGGGGAAAGGCCATGCCACGCCCATTGTGTGGGACGATAAAATTATAATACAAACCGCTGTGGCAACCGATGAAATTTCGCCGGAAGCTTCGGGAGACGAAGGAGGCAGCAGAATGGCGCCCAATGAAACCGACCGGGTTCACGAGTTCAAAGTGATGTTGGTTGACCGTACCAACGGCGAAATTCTTTGGGAAACCGTAGTGGAACGCGAATGGCCACAGGAAAAAACCCACGAACTGGGGAGCTGGGCATCCAATTCACCCTGCACCGACGGCGAGTTCATTTACGCTTACTTTGGGTCCCGCGGTGTTCACTGCCTCGATTTCGACGGCAATATTCTCTGGCAACGCGATTTCGGGCAAATGGAAAAACACATGAGTTTTGGAGAAGGAAGCTCGCCCTACCTGTACAACGATAAACTTTTTATCCAGTGGGATCATGAAGGGGACTCGTACTTTTATGCCTTAGACAAAAAAACCGGGAAAACCGACTGGAAAGTGGAACGCGACGAAGGAACTTCCTGGTCGTCACCGTTTGCCGTAAAAGTAAACGGCCAGGTTCAGGTTATTACAAGCGCTACAAATGAAGTCAGGGCTTACGACTACAACAACGGGGAGGTTATCTGGACGACCACCGGGCTCACCCGCAATGTAATTCCAAATCCCGTTTACGAAGACGGAATTCTTTATGTAATGAGCGGGTTCAGGGGAAGCGCCATGCAGGCCATCGACCTGGCAAAAGCTGAGGGCGACATCACAGACACCGATGCCATTTTATGGACCTACAACCAGGATACACCCTACACTCCCCAGCCGTTACTGATGAATGGAAAACTATACTTTTTGCGGGTGAACAACGGCTTTTTATCGTGTATCGATGCAAAAACCGGCGAACCCCATTACGAAAAGGAAAGGCTGGGAGATATCAGCGCTCTGTACTCATCGCCCACCGGTGTAAACGATCGTTTATACATAGCTGCCGAGGAGGTCGTAATGGTGATAAAAGCCGGCGAAACCTTCGAAGTTCTGGCTTCCAACAAACTGGATGATAATTTTCATGCATCGCCGGTAGTGGTGGGCAACGACCTCATTCTGCGCGGGTTTAATTCGCTGTATTGCTTTTCCGAAGAATAATTTTAAGTACTTTCTTCACGGGCTGCAAATTTTGGGGGAGTTAAAGAAAAGTATGCAGGATTAATTTTCTCTGACCGGCACCTGATCAAAGTATCTTTTGAAAAGCGAAAGCCGCTGCGATTTGGATTGCGCACGTTTTTGCCGAATAAATCCAAAACGAAGGGGAGAGTGTTTTTCAAGGTTTTGCAGGTATTTTTCAGAATAAAATTGCGGATTTAGGCCCACCGACTCGATAATCATGGTTTCAATGCTTCGGTTCATCAACCGGAGCATGGTATCCATTTCAGCGCCACCGAAACATCTCAGTTCTTCCATTGCTGCCCGCCCAAAATGGATTGTCCGGTTTACAAAATTCCCCAGATCGGGCGTTCCGTTGAGGCACGAAAAAAGTGTTTTGGTGTGGGCGCCGGTATCTTCTTTTACATCCTGAATATCGTCCAACAGTTGCAGGTAAATGCCGTAACCGAATAATGCCCGCTCCTGCCGGGCAGTCAACCGGCCAGCAACAAGGTATCCGTCAGCCAATACCGAAGCACCTCCTTTTTCAAAGCAAATTTCGCGAACGGTGGCTTCTTCCAGTCCGTTGCAGTCTATCAGGTTCAGACTGCGGGTCTGCCCGTGCTGGATGGCGTACAAACTTTCGTAAACCCCGGGGAATTCATCGCGCGGGTATTGGCCTTCAAACATAGCCACCAGCCGGAACAACTGTGCTTCGGTATGGTTTGTCGGTTTTACATCTTCGCCGTGCAAACGCCGGTTAAACCGCCGGCTGAAGGCCTGTTTTTCTTCTTCCGGAGCTGCCGGATTGTCCAGTAAATTATCGCTGTAAGGATAAATCATGCTGTAGGCAAACACCGATGGCGTAATTTCCACCGGGAATCCCATCATCCGTTGCAGGCCGTTCATAATCCATACATTCCGAATGCCCTGGTAAATATTTTCGGGCGATAACTCCGGCCCGAAAGCACGCGCCTGGTAAAAAAAGTCTTTGGAAACATTTTTGAATGTACCGGAAAGAATGATCTCCAACTGGTCGGGCTCAAAATCGAACACATTTTCCAGGAATGCCCGGAATACCGGGAAAAACGATTGCCCGGGGTCGCCATTTTTAATCGACCGTAGTTTCTTTTTCGATTGCAATTCGTTGGTTCTTTCCTGAAAGCGGTTAAAATTCGTTTCTCTTGCTGATTGTTCATCGGCGGAATAGCTACGTTTAAAAAACGGCAGGTAACCGGGGCTTTCTTCCCAAATCGTGGTAAAGTGTTCGATAGATGTTGGTACAGCCAGCATAATTCCTTGTTTATTTTTGAATGATAAATTTAAACAAGAAATGCCAATTCAGGTGATTTTTTAGATGACC
>CAYRBS010000356.1:0-2644 GCA_964422335.1 uncultured Mariniphaga sp.
ATTAAATCCATTGGAATTTCGTACCAAATGCATGGGCTGGTAATGGTGGATAAAAACCACGAGGTTATCCGGCCTTCCATCATCTGGTGCGACAGCCGCGCTACCTCTATTGGCGATGAAGCGTTTGAAACACTGGGGGCAAAACGCTGCCTTTCCAGCCTGCTGAACTCACCGGGCAATTTTACCGCATCGAAACTCAAATGGGTAAAAGACAACGAGCCGGCGCTTTTTGAAAAAGTGCATAAAATTATGCTTCCCGGCGACTACATTGCCATGAAACTGACCGGCGAGATTCAAACCACTGTAAGCGGCCTTTCCGAAGGCATCATGTGGGACTTTAAAGAAAACAGGGTTTCTGAAATGCTGTTCGAATCTTACGGGTTTTCTTCCGATATTATTCCTGAAATTGTACCCACTTTTGCTGTGCAGGGGAAGCTAAAACCTGAGCTGGCTGCTGAACTGGGGCTTTCCCAAAAAACCACAGTAAGTTACCGTGCCGGCGATCAACCCAACAATGCCCTTTCGCTGAATGTGTTGAACCCCGGCGAAATTGCTGCCACCGCAGGTACTTCGGGCGTGGTTTACGGCGTGAGCGACGAAATTAAATACGATCCGCAGTCGAGGGTAAACACTTTTGCCCATGTGAATTACACAGAAGAAAATCCGCGGCTCGGCGTATTGCTCTGTATTAACGGAACGGGAATTTTAAATGCCTGGCTGAAACGGATGGTTGGAGAAAATCTTTCATACAACGATATGAACGAATTGGCTGCGGGTGTTCCAGTCGGTTCAAAAGGGCTTGCAATCCTGCCCTTTGGAAATGGCGCTGAACGGGTGCTGAATAACCGGAATATTGGTTCGGTGTTTAACGGAATCAATTTCAATATTCACCAAAAAGGCCATCTGCTGCGTGCTGCACAAGAAGGCATTGTGTTTTCATTTAAATACGGAATGGATATTATGCAAAATACCGGGATCAATGCCTCGGTAATCAGGGCCGGACACGCCAATATGTTTCTTAGTCCCGTATTCAGGGATACACTTGCCGGCATTACCGGAGCCACCATCGAACTTTACAATACCGACGGTTCGGCCGGCGCTGCACGGGGGGCCGGAATCGGCTCAGGATATTATGCTTCGCCTGCTGAAGCTTTTTCAAATCTTACAAAGCTGGAAACAGTGGAGCCTAACGGCGCTAAAAAAGCAGAATATGAAGCGGCTTATCAAAGCTGGAAAAAAATACTTGAAAAATCGATTGGTTGAGTAATTAATCATACATAAAAATTATACAAAATGGAAGTACTAAAAGGAAACAAAGAGTATTTTAAAGGTATTGGCCAGATCAAATATGAAGGCCCTGAATCGAGAAATCCGCTGGCTTTTAAGTGGTACGACGAGAACAAGGTAGTTGCAGGTAAAACCCTGAAGGAACATTTGCGATTTGCCGTTGCTTACTGGCATACATTCTGCGGAACAGGTGGCGACCCTTTCGGACCCGGTACGCATATTTTTCCGTGGGACGGCGCTTCCGATCCTCTGGATGCCGCTAAAGAACGGATGGATGCCGCTTTTGAATTTATCACTAAAATGAACATCCCGTATTATTGCTTTCACGATATTGACGTGGTAGGCGACGGAACCGTTTTCGAGATTGAGAAACGACTGGAGAAAATGGTAGGGATTGCCAAACAAAAGCAGGAAGCATCGGGCGTTAAACTGCTTTGGGGAACGGCCAACGTGTTTTCCAATCCGCGTTACATGAACGGCGCTGCAACGAACCCCGACTTTAATGTAATCACCAATGTAGCGGTTCAAATTAAAAATGCCATCGATGCGACCATCGAGCTGGGTGGTTCGAATTATGTTTTCTGGGGTGGCCGCGAAGGTTACATGACATTACACAACACCGATACCAAACGGGAGATGGAACACCTGGGGCGTTTCCTCGGAATGGCGCGCGACTATGGCCGCAAACAGGGGTTCGACGGCACCTTTCTGATTGAACCGAAACCCATGGAACCAACCAAACACCAATACGACTACGATGCCCAGACGGTTATCGGGTTTTTAAGGCAACACGGGCTCGATAAAGATTTTAAACTGAACATTGAAGTAAACCATGCCACGCTGGCTGGGCATACGTTTGCCCATGATTTGCGTATGGCTGCCGATGCCGGACTGCTGGGGTCCATTGATGCCAATAAGGGCGATTACCAAAACGGATGGGACACCGACGAATTCCCAACCAACGTGTATGAAGTAACCGAAGCCATGCTGGAAATCCTTGAGGCAGGAGGTTTTAAAACCGGCGGTATAAATTTCGATGCAAAAACCCGGCGGAGTTCTACCGACCTTGAAGATATTTTCTATGCCCACGTTTCGGGAATGGATACTTTTGCCCGGGCGCTTATTGTTGCCGATAAAATAAGAAATGAATCGGATTACCTGGACATGCGGAAGAAACGTTATGCCTCCTTCGACAGTGGGAAAGGCGCCGATTTTGAGGCCGGAAAACTCAACCTGGAAAGTTTGTATGAAGTTGCCAAAGAAACAGGCGAGCCGGCGCAAATCAGTGGCCGACAGGAACTGTTGGAACAGATGATAAACTGGTATATTTAATTTTATGAAGAACAACCGGTTGTAT
>CAYRBS010000357.1:0-2637 GCA_964422335.1 uncultured Mariniphaga sp.
AATTGTTGACTACCCTGTGAATATTATCTTTTAAGGTTTTGGCATTAAAATTTATTGGCAATCCTAATTTTATACCGGATAGTTTCTGATTCATCCATTCATTTCTTTGCGAATTTGGCGTTTCCATAATTTTGCGAACTTGGCGTGGAATAAAAGTAGTGAGAACTCGTAGCACCTCAAACTAATATTTAGCCGAAGGATTTCCGGGGGGAATTCATAGATTAGAAATAAGGATTTTGATTCTGTTCCAAATATCATTAAATTTGAAAAAAAAAGATGGAGGCAATTGAGTTAAAAATCGAAAAAAGGCAATTTCTAAAAATGTTGAGTCAGTTGGATGAAAATGACAGATTTGATATCTATACCGAATTAAAAAAATCTTTGTTTCTTAAAAGATTCAATCAACTTTTAAAAACAACACGTACAAATGAGTTGTCGCTGGAAGATATTACCAATGAAGTTGAATCGGTAAGAAAACAGAGGTATGAAAAAGGTGAGCAAATCCTTTAAGTTAATTGTCGATAAGGTTTTTATTAATTAAAAAGGCCACCGTTGAAAAACAACGACAGCCTTTTCTTGTGAATCTGAAAAATATTCTACTAAAACCGAAATCCAAGCGAAAGCCCGTAACCCGTATTTTTAAGTGTTGATTCATTATCACCGGTAATCCGGTTGTCTTCCGGGTTGATATCAAGTAACCCGAGTTGCGTATTTAGTTGCAAAAACAGTCCGGACGGCAATTCGTAACCAAAAAAGAGGTTGGCGCCGGCATCAAAAGGTTTTACATATACGGTGGTAAGCGGGTCGCCGGAATCGACCTCTTTTTTAAATTCGATATCCGTCTCAGCCGATACATCACCACCTTCATAAGTGGCTTTGCCTCCAATTCCATAAGCTACATAAGGCCCAAACCCGAGCAAAAAGTAACCGTTGCCAACCAGGGCTTTGTAAACAAAGTTCAGTGGCATTTCAATGTACGACAGTTTGTAGGTACCTGACAATTCCCCCTCTATGCTCTTTGCGCCTTTCGTACTAAACATCAATCCCGGCTGAAAGTAAAACTCCGGGGCAACGGGAATCTGGGCATTCAACCCGGCATGAAAACCGGTGAGCATGTCATTATCAAGCTTGTTGCCACTCGCGTCCTCTCCGTTTAAATTCTGCAGGTTTACCCCACCAAGAATCGCAAAGGAAGTTCTTGAATCTGCATAACTTTGGGCAAACGCCATAGAACCTGAAAGTGTAAAAATTAAAATCAAAGAAAATAGTTTTGTCTTCATTATAATAATATTTGTAACGTGTTATCAATTAATTCGATGCTTGCTTTTCAGCTTCGGCTTTCATTTTTTCATTGGCAGCAATTAAAAATTCAACCCTGCGGTTTTGAGTTCGGCCTTCCGCTGTATCGTTTTCATATTTGGGCATTGTTTCGCCAAAACTTTTAGTGTTTAAACGGTCAGGTGCAATTCCTTTACCCGACAGGTAACCGGAAACGATTCCGGCCCGTTGTGCGGCTAAGGTCTGGTTATACGCTTCACTTCCTTTACTGTCGGTATGTCCCTGAACTTCAATGTCGGTATCAGGATAACTACCCAATACAGCAACCAGTTTATCGAGGTTTGTTTTTGCGTCTTCCGACAGGCTCGATTCATCGAAACCAAACAAAATATTGCTGCTGAATTCTACCACAATACCTTCGCCTACGCGTTCAACCTTTGCATCAGGTACGTTTTTTGCAATTTCTTCAGCCTGTTTATCCATTTGCCGGCCAATTACAGCGCCGGTAGCGCCGCCAGCGGCTGCTCCAATAATTGCCCCAAGGGCAGTATTTCCCGAAGCACGGCCTATTACTGCACCTGCAGCCCCGCCCGATGCAGTTCCAATAGCTGCACCTTTTTGTGTTTTATTCCACGAAGCACAGCCCGTAAAAAGAAACATTACGCTTAAAACCACGAGTAACCCTATTCTTAACTTTTTCATTTTCTATATTTTTATTTTTTAAACATTTGTTTTAAATTCCTTATTTTGAACAACCGGGTAATTTTCCCAATTATTTTCCCTTACCCGTGTATTCAATCTGTAGTCGCTCATTTTAAATTCTGGTGAATTTTGAATGATTTTAAGTTTATTTCTGAGTTTCAGCACGTCCTGTTCAACAACTGACTGCCTCAAATCATTTTTCCAGCTTTTTTTAAAGTTATTTGTTGTTGCCATTTTAAACCATTTTGAATTGTTTTTTACAATTGATTTATCTTCATCCAAAGGTAATCCCATAAACTACAGCAAACGTTACATAATTTTCACTAACAGTTACATCATTCACACATTATTGGTATGCTTTGGATTATTTTGAAAACAGGGCTCCCCGTGACGAAGCGGTGTAGTATTTAAAGAATATTTAAGCTTTTTTCAGTGGCATACAAAGCTTGATTATTTCCCGGTTCCTGTAAGTATTACTTTAATGGTTTTTAAAATTAAAACCGTATCCCGGGTGAAAGACCAGTTGTCAATGTATTCCAAATCTAATTTCACCCATTCATTAAAATGAATATTATTTCTTCCTGAAACCTGCCAGGTGCAGGTAATTCCCGGTTTTACAGTCAGCCTGCGTTTATGCCACGGCTGATACTCTTCTAC
>CAYRBS010000358.1:0-1243 GCA_964422335.1 uncultured Mariniphaga sp.
TTATTTTGCGGTTTTCGCGTGGAATATTTTATCAGCACCTCAAATTAATATTTAGCCTCTTTCCCTGTTTTCATTCAAAAAAAAGGAATCAAAAATCAATAAACCATTACCTTTGCACGGCAAATTTTTAAACAAAAAAAATGGCTTTAAAATGTGGAATTGTAGGTTTGCCCAATGTGGGGAAATCAACCCTTTTCAATTGCTTGTCGAGCGCGAAGGCTCAATCGGCCAACTTTCCGTTTTGTACCATTGAACCCAATATGGGAGTGATTACGGTACCCGACGAACGGCTGATTAAATTGGCTGAAATCGACCATCCTAAAAAGGTAGTTCCTACTACGGTTGAAATTCTCGATATTGCCGGCCTGGTGAAAGGCGCCAGCAAAGGCGAGGGGCTGGGCAACCAGTTTTTGGGAAATATTCGCGAAACCGATGCTGTTATTCATGTTTTGCGCTGTTTCGATAACGACAACATAACCCATGTGGATGGTTCCATCAACCCGGTGCGCGACAAGGAAGTGATTGACACCGAATTACAGCTGAAGGACCTGGAGACCATAGAAAACCGCATTGAAAAGTTAGAAAAACAGGCCAGGCACGGAACCGATCCCACCACAAAAAAATTGTATGAACTGGCCCTCCGCTACAAGGAGGTGCTTGAAAAAGGCCAGTCGGCACGGACGCTGAAACTTTACGACGAAGAAGCCCGCATTGCCCGGGAATTTTTTCTGCTTACCAACAAACCTGTAATGTATGCCTGCAACGTGGATGAAGCTTCTGCAAAAACAGGAAACAAATATGTGGAAGCGGTGAAAGAGGCCGTTAAAGATGAAAATGCCGAGCTGCTGGTTATTGCCGCAGCTACAGAAGCCGATATTGCCGAACTGGAAGAGTACGAGGAAAAACAACTTTTCCTGGAAGAACTGGGACTGGACGAGCCGGGGGTGAACAAACTGATTCATGCTGCCTACCGGCTGTTAAACCTGCACACTTTTTTTACCACCGGCCCCGACGAAAGCCGGGCATGGACGTTTAAAGAAGGCACCAAAGCCCCCAAAGCTGCCGGAATTATTCATACCGATTTTGAAAAAGGTTTTATTCGTGCCGAGGTAATTAAATACGACGATTACGTGAGGCTGGGTTCTGAACATGCCTGCCGCGATGCGGGCAAAATTGCCGTGGAAGGAAAAGAATATGTAGTGAAAGACGGAGATATTATGCACTTCCGGTTTAATGTGTGAGG
>CAYRBS010000358.1:1343-2621 GCA_964422335.1 uncultured Mariniphaga sp.
ATACGTCCGTAAATGCCGCCGGTGGTTACCACTTTATCACCTTTTGCAAGGCTTTCGCGGAATTTTCGCACTTCTTTCTGGCGTTTCATCTGCGGGCGGATCATGAAAAAGTAAAAAACTACTACAATAAGCAGTAAAGGGAGAAAACTCATCAGCGGGTTGGCATCCTGTCCTTCAGGTTGCATCATTAAAAGATTGTTCAGCATTTTTATTCGTTTTTAATTGTTAATTGTCAATTGTTTATTAATGGAGCAAAAATAACCATTTGTTTTGGTTTTTTGGCCATTGTTTTCCATGTTTTGCTAAACTTCTCCAATTAGCCCGCGTCCTTCCTTGCTGATTTTTCCCGATTTTTTCAGGTCTTTCAGGGTTTTATCGAGGATGCCGTTGATAAAATTCCGGCTTTTTTCGGTGCTGTAAAATTTCGACAGCTCAATGTACTCGTTCAGCGATACTTTGGTAGGAATGGAAGGGAACCAGAGAAATTCGGTAGTGGCCAGTTGCATAATGAGGATGTCCATAAAAGCAATTCGGTCAAGGTCCCAGTTGCGCGAATGCACTTTTATAAGTTCGCGCAGTTCGTCGTGGTTAATAACGGCTTTCCGCAACAGGCTTTTGGCAAAGTCGCGGTCTTCCTCGTCCTTGAACATGGGCATCAGGTTTTGGTCGGAGCCCGAATGCGGGGTAAATTTCTTCAGTGTTTTCGAAATCATGGAAACCGTAAACTCCACATCGTCGTTCCAGTAGATGCTTTGTTCTTCCAGTACCTCGTATAAATCTTCCGCTAATAAAATAATTTGGTTGAATATTTTGTCAACAAACTTGCGATCGTCCATAAACGAACGGTTGCTGTCGGCCATGTATTCTTTGTAGAAGTCCGATTCAATGAGAAAAAGGTAAAGCTCTTTTACCAGTCCCTGGTTGTTTGCCCAGTTTAGTTTTTGTTGATTCAGGTAAGCATTCAGCTGCCTGTTTTCGCGCAGTTGCATAATAACCTGGTTGCTGATAAATTTGGTATTGGGGTGAAGATCTTCGTGGGTGGGCTGGTGTTTGTTTTTTCTTATTTCAATTCGTTGTTCGGCGTAATCGGCAAGCTCAACAGCCAGCGCCATCAAATAATGGTAGAGGTCGTACGATTTACGGATACAAAAAAACAACTCCTTTTCCGCGTTGTTAAGCGATTTGTCGGTTGAGGTATAGTAGGCGTACAAAATTTGTAGCACCTTGGTACGGATGAGCCTTCTGCTAATCATGCTTTAATGAACTTCTTATTTTGTG
>CAYRBS010000359.1:0-2595 GCA_964422335.1 uncultured Mariniphaga sp.
AAAAACAAACTGTGTTTATGGTATCCTATCTGCATAAGATCAATAAGTTCTGCGGGAAAAATAAAGAGAGGCCTCCAGATAAACGCTGAACCTGTTAAGCTTACCTGAGATTCCATTTTGCCAGAACAATAAAATATAGTATTTTCAAAATCTGATAAATATAAAGGCTAAAAACGTAACTTAATTATCATGATCCTAAATTACAACTTGAACTAAAAAACAGACGGCGCGAAATTTAGGCATTGACACTTACTTAGAAGAATAAATTAATCAAATAAGGAGAAAAAAGCTATGCATAAGAAAAAAAACTTACTTATCACCTTGTTAATTTTGGCAATGACTTTTTCAGGTTATGCCCAAAAACCTATTGGCGAAAACTGGTTAGATATTGATAATGTTCCGGTTGAAGATGCCATTTGTTTTGCACTCTATACCGTAAATGATAATACGTTAAAAATGACAGCCCAGCTTTATCCGCTCGGTGACGGTGTTGACCGGGTGGTCAAATTGCAGATAAAGAAGGATGAAGGTTGGGAAACCATTGAAGCAACGGTAGTGAGCGAGGAATCCTATGGGTGGCCGCAGGAAGATAAAAAACAGTGGACAGCCCATTTCCGTGTTGAAAATTGGAACAGTTCCCGGGATTACCAATACCGGGTCCTTGCCGCCGGGGATAAAGCGAAATACGAAGGCCTGATAAGAAGAGATCCGGTAGAAAAAGAGGAAATTGTTGTTGCTGCATTTACCGGAAACAGCAATCGCGATCGCCGGTTAAAACCGGATATCATCAGAAATGTGAAAGCACAGGATCCGGATTTGTTGTTCTTCTCAGGCGATCAGTCTTATGACCACGAACGGCATCTGCAAGCCTGGTTGCTGTTCGGACAACAATTTGGTGAGATTATAAAAGACCGGCCCACCATTTGCATCCCGGATGACCACGATATCGGACAGGGAAATGTGTGGGGTGAAGCCGGAATTAAAGCCAACAGTTCTGACGGGAATGACGGTGGCTATTATTATTCGCCTCAATATGTCAATTCGGTACAAAATGCACAAACCTGGCACCTGCCGGATGGTTATGATCCAACGCCGGTCGAACGGGGAATTGGCGTCTATTATACCTCCTTGAAAATTGGAAAAATCGATTTTGCCATTCTTGAGGACCGGAAGTTCAAAACCGGCCCCAAAGGATTAGTGCCTCCCATGGGCCCCCGTCCTGATCATATTACAGATCCTGATTATGATTATAACACCGTCGATCTGCCGGAAGGAGAAATTTTGGGCGACAGGCAGCTTCAATTTCTCGATGAATGGGGACAGGATTGGCAGGGAGTCAATATGAAAGTGGCGCTTTCCCAAACGATTTTTGCCAATGCAGCCCATCGGCACGGTAAATATGACTATTCACTGTTTGCCGACATGGATTCCAACGGGTGGCCGCAATCTGCACGCAACCGGGCGGTAGAATCCATGCGGAAATTCTTCGGATTCCATATTGCAGGCGATCAACACCTGGCAACCGTAATCCACCATGGAATCAATCAATTTCGCGATGCGGGATTTTCTTTTTGCGTTCCTTCCATTGTCAATTATTACAACCGGTGGTGGACACCCGGGGGAGAACCCGATGGAGAACCTGTTCAGGGGCAGCTTGAAGGCCTGGGTGATTATTACGATGGTTTTCATAACAAGGTAACCATGTATGCCTATGCCAACCCCAGCGAAGAAAGAAAAAACAAATGGGAAGGCGAATGGGGCGAACGGGCAGCCGGATACGGCCTGGTGCGTTTGAATACAAATACCCGCGAAATTGAAATAGAATGCTGGCCGCGTGGAGTTGATGTAACTTCAACTGATGCCGAACAATACGAAGGCTGGCCGGTAACAATTGATCAAATGGATAATTACGGACGCGAGGCCATCGCTTATTTGCCCGAAATCAAAGTATCTGGCATGGAAAACCCGGTGGTACAGGTTATTTATGAACCCACCGGGGAAATTGTTTATACCTTAAGAATTCAGGGAAGCCAGTTTCAACCGAAAGTTTTCAAAGACGGAACTTATACAGTTAAAATTGGCGAACAGCCCGACAATTTGAAGACTTATTCAGGATTAGTGGCTCAGGAAGAAGAAAAAAATGAGGAAGTGTTAAATGTCCGCTTTTAATGTTGAACAGACCCGTGAACTGCGCGACATTAAAGGATGCAAACTATTGGCTACAAAAGATTTTGACAACAAATTATTATAAAGCGTTAGACGTGTGAAAACTATAACCATTTCTTTTGGCCTTATTTGTATGCTTCTTTCATCCTGCAAATCAGAGGTCAACAATGAAAAACAACCTCCCAATATCCTCCTCATCAACATTGACGACATGGGATGGCGCGATGTGGGTTTTATGGGTTCGGAATATTACGAAACTCCCAACCTCGATGGGCTGGCTGCCGACGGAATGGTTTTTACCAATGCCTACGCTTCCGCATCAAATTGCGCTCCCAGCCGCGCCTGCATGATGAGCGGGCAGTGGACTCCACGCCACGGAATTTATACAGTTGCCAATTCAGACCGGGGAAAAAGTGAAACCCGGAAACT
>CAYRBS010000360.1:0-2589 GCA_964422335.1 uncultured Mariniphaga sp.
AACGTATTTATTTGAATATCAGCTAAATAATACTTATATTTGTTTTGAAAAGAAAGAATACATACAACATGTTCAAAGCAAACAACCAACCGGAGTTATTCAGTTTTGAGAACGAGCTTAGTAATAAGGTTCGCGTGGCACTTGAGGGGTCAAAAGAAAAATGGTTTTATTATCTGATATTAAGGAATATCAAAGAGACAGATTTCAAGAGTTTGTATTCAGATAAGGCAAGCCGGCCAAATACACCGGTAAACATTTTAGTTTCCGCTCTGATTTTAAAAGAACTCAAAGGAATAAGTTACGATGAATTGATGGAAAGTGTAATGTTCGATTTGCGTTATAAAACAGCATTGGGGCTTTCCGATATTGGTGAAATTCCGTTTTCAAGAGCTACACTTTTTAATTTTCAAAACCGGATATTGGATTATCAGCAGCAAACCGGGCTCAATTTAATAGAGCAGGTTTTCGACAATCTTTCTGCCGAACAAATGAAAAAACTGTCAGTAAAGGCTGATATCCAAAGGAGTGATTCAACACTAATTTCCTCCAACATCAAAAAATATTCCCGCCTGCAATTGCTGATTGAAGTACTGGTACGCCTGGACAGGATACTGGAAGAATTAGACAGGCAGTTTATTGGTGAACAGTTGAAGCCATACCTGAAAAAAGGAACAGACAAATACATTTACCGGTTAAAAGCCAATCAGTTGCCTCATGAACTGGAAAAGTTGGGCAAGGTGTATTACAGGATTTTTGAATGGATGAGCAAAAAGGAACAATATCATGACAAACAAGAATTTATCAATTTCAGCCGGGCATACAAGGAACATTTTGTTGTTGTTGAAAGTGAGGTAAGTCCAAAGGCGACAGAGGAATTAACCAGCAGTATGCTACAATCGCCCGATGACCCGAACGCCACCTACCGGCAAAAAAGAGGCGAACACTATAAAGGTTTTACTGTAAACGGTACTGAAACTGCCAACCCTGAAAACCCGCTACAGCTTATCACCGATATCTCGGTAAATCCCAATAATGTGGATGACAGCCAGATATTGAACGAAAGGGTGGATAAAATGAAAGAGAAAACCCCGGAGTTAAATGAAATGCATACCGATGGTGGTTATGGCAGTGAGGATAATGACAAGAAGTTTGAAGAGCTGAAAATTAACCAAATAACAACAGCGGTAAGGGGAAGGGAAAGCGAAATAGAGAAAAAAATCGAACAAATCTCCGGGGCTCCTGATAAATATACGGTAGAGTGCCCTTCCCAAAAAGTGGAATCCATTCCAACAAAAAAACGTCATAAAGTCCGCTTTGACATGGATATCTGCAGGCAGTGCCCGCTAAATGAAAGGTGCCGGATATTTAAGAATAAGGGACGTTATTATTTTACCCATGAAGATTACCTGCAAAACAGGCGCAACCGGAATATTATGAGCATTCCTGAAGAACGCCGCAAGCTCAGGCCCAATGTTGAGGCACTGATGAATGAATTTAAAATCAGAACACCGGGTGGAAAACTTAAAGTCAGGGGATTATTCAAAGCAACCCTGTTTGCATTTAATACAGGCATCGCTATTAATTTTGGAAGGATATACAGATTTATTGCCCAAAATGGGCTTACAGAAGGATTTGATCCGTCAATTCCTACTGTTTTAGCCGAGATTATGTTAAAAATGCCATGTTTATTGCAAAAATCAGTAATTTTTGTGCGTAATTTTTTCGCTCGTTGGTTTTGCCTGGAATATTTTACTCGAAGAGTGTCCTCAGGTTAAATATGCCAAGAATACAAACTTTAAATTAATTGTGTTTTTAAACTGGACTCATTAATGAAATTTGAGAAAATTAAAAAAAGTATCGCAAAAATAAGCTTAATAAATTTCTTGAATAAATTTATCGAAATTGAATATATCTATCCAAAAAAAAAGATTTTAGAAGAATATTCGAAAACGGAAAAAAATGATAGTAATTATTATAAAAGACATCCACATCAATTTAGGAAAGATTTAATTTCTTGGGCTAAACTTAATGACCTGGTTATTAACAAATAATACCAGAATGAAAAATATAATGGTTATCATAAAACTGGTGGAATTGAATATATAACATTTGATAAAGATGATTAAAAGCCAGCCTATAATCAAGCAGGCGGCTGACGGACTAAAAAGTCCGCCAGTGCATATGGTACCTTTTAAAAAGAACAAATTAACCGTATGAAATATTTTGCAATTCTGATAACTTTCTGTTTACCGCTTTTTTCACCGGGACAATCAACCGACTGGCGCCTGATTTCAAACGGGCAAAAAATATATGAACACGGGTATTGCGATCAACCTTATATCGTAACCACAAGCGACGACACGTGGGTGTGCACATTTACAACATCTCCGGGAGAGGAAGGCGGTAAAATCCAGTACATTGTCTCAACATCATCTGACGACCGGGGCAAAACATGGACCGAACCAGTAGAGATTGAATCCGCCACCACGGGACTGGAAGCACCCCAAAATTAAAAAACGTTAAAACAATCTTTTTTGCCAAACCGTTGCATAAAGTACATGGAAGTATACACTGATGAATAAAAATTAA
>CAYRBS010000361.1:0-2570 GCA_964422335.1 uncultured Mariniphaga sp.
TGGGAAGTGGCAAAACCACCTTTCTGAAACGGATCATTGAAGATTACTCGGAAAAATTCAAACTGGGAATTATTCAGAATGAATTTGCCCCGTCCAATATCGATGGGACAGAGCTGAAAAACACGGGCAAAGATTTTCAGCTTCTGGAAATAAACAAAGGCTCTGTTTTTTGCGTTTGCCTGCTGGGCGACTTTGTCCGTTCGCTCGAAAAATTTATTGATGAATACCAGCCGGATGTTTTGATCATCGAAGCATCGGGGCTCTCCGACACTACTTCGGTAGCCGAAGTGGTTTCGGAGGGAACGCTGGGCGAACGGATTTTCCTGGCATCGAACTGGTGTATTGCCGATGCCCTTAACTTTAATAAAGCCGGATTGATGAAACAGCGGATGGAACATCAAATCCGGATGGCCGATGTGGTGCTGGTTAATAAAACGGACCTCCTGGAAAGCGATGCCGGGCCGGTTGTGGAGGAAATAAGGAAAATGAACCCTTTTGCCGATATTAAGACAACCACCTTTTGTAATGTGGATTTTGAGTTGGGAAACAGTTCCATTTCCAAATTTTACCCTGATTTGGGCAGCCCGCTTGAACGCCCGGAGGTTCATTCAATGGTTATTAAAAGCGGCCGGAAGATCACCCGGGAATCCCTGAACGAATTTCTGAAGGAATGGGCTCCCAAAGCTTACCGTATTAAAGGTTATGTTAATTTAAAAGATGGGGGTACCCTGGCTGTTCAATGTGTTTTCGATACCATTGAATTCAGCGAAACTTCTGCTAATTTTCATCCATCTGAATTGGTGGCTTTAACCCACCGGTTCACGTTGCGCGAATGGAATAAATCGTTCAGGAATTTTTCATCGTAACAATCATTTGTTTAATTTGAAATTTTAGCCCCTCTTCCCTTCCGGAAATAACCATCAGAGAATTTCTTAGAAACAATTTAAATTAGCTAATTTAGAGCCAACTTTTTGGGGATAATGGGCGGTTCAGCTACTTTTGTGGTGGATTTGATATTATCAACACGATTAAATTAAAATTTATGAGCAAGTTTTTAACTGCGTCAATTGGCAGAAAGTTTATTATGGGCATTTCAGGGCTGTTTTTGGTCTTGTTTATTGCCGTTCACCTGACAGTGAATCTTCTATTGATTTTTGACGACAGCGGTGAACTTTTTAACAAAGCCGCCCATTTTATGGTAACTACACCGGCTATACGAATTATGGAGCCACTGCTGGGACTTGGTTTTTTAGTACATATTCTCTGGTCATTTTTTCTGGAGTACCAGAACTGGAGGGCCCGGCCGGTTAAGTATAATAAAAAAGATTCCGGTGTTGCAAGTACCTGGGCATCGCGCAATATGCTTGTGCTTGGAGCGTTGGTTCTGGTTTTTTTGATTATTCATATTATTCATTTTTTCTGGGTTATACGTTTTAATCCTGAATCGCTGGATACCGTTGTGATTGGGGGAGAAACAATGGAAAACACTTATAAGCTTGTGGCCGATTTGTTTAAAAACAGTGTGGCTTATGATCTGTTTTACATAGCCGGCGGCATTTTGCTTGGGTTCCACCTCTCGCATGGGTTTTGGTCTGGATTCCATACCCTGGGATTGAGCAATAAAAACTGGATGGGCAGGTTGCAACTTATAGGCAAAGTTTACTCCATCATTGTTGCAGTTGGTTTTGCTGCTATTCCGTTGTACTTCCTCATTAAATTTTAATTTTGAAAAAGTATTTGAATATGAGTGTGTTAGAATCAAAAATACCTGAAGGTCCCCTGGCTGAAAAGTGGAATAACCACAAGACCAATATAAAAGTAGTAAGCCCGGCCAATAAAAGAAAGCTTGATGTTATTGTGGTAGGTACCGGGCTGGGCGGCGCTTCGGCAGCTGCTTCGCTGGCAGAACTGGGTTACAATGTAAAAGCCTTTTGTTACCAGGACAGTCCGCGCCGTGCCCATTCCATTGCGGCACAGGGCGGTATAAATGCAGCAAAAAATTATCAGAACGACAACGACTCGGTGTCGCGTTTGTTTATCGATACCATCAAAGGGGGCGACTATCGCTCGCGCGAAGCCAATGTTTACCGCCTGGCCGAGGTTTCCAACAATATTATTGACCAATGTGTGGCACAGGGCGTTCCTTTTGGCCGCGAATATGGAGGCTTGCTCGCCAACCGTTCTTTTGGCGGAGCGCTGGTAAGCCGTACATTTTATGCACGCGGACAAACGGGCCAGCAATTGCTGCTGGGTGCTTACCAGGCCATGAACCGTCAGATTGCCAAAGGAAACGTTGAATTGTTCAGCAGGCACGAAATGCTCGATGTGGTTCTTATCGACGGTAAAGCACGGGGTATCATTGCCCGCGACCTGGTAACCGGAAAAATTAAACGCTTTGGCGCACACGCTGTGGTGGTGGCTACTGGAGGGTACGGAAATGTATTTTTCCTTTCAACCAACGCGATGGGGAGCAATGGATCGGCTGCATGGCAGTGTTACAAAAAAGGAGCGTATTTTTCCAATCCTTCTTTTGTTCAGATTCACCCCACCTGTATTCCGGTGCACGGCGA
>CAYRBS010000362.1:0-2561 GCA_964422335.1 uncultured Mariniphaga sp.
CCTTCAGGTTATTTGGGGAAAATTAAAGTTTCGCACCATGTCAGAATCCAAAATTCTAAAAAAAAGCCAGTTCATTACACTTCACGAAAAAACATACTACAATTTAACCACCAGTGAGAAAACGGTGTTTCTTTTAACACTTATTTCCGGAGCCCAGGGGCAAACGAATTCTAACTTCACAGAGAAAGAAGTTCTATAACGCAGAAATGCGTTTGACACCGTGAAGTTAAAAGGGAAAATGGAACCAAATACAACGGATCGTGGCAACTAAAGAATTTATAATACCTTTTTACGTAAAAACGGTATTGGTTATTATCGGTTTACTGGCCATTGTTTTCATATTGTATATTGCCCAGGACATTATAATTCCAATTGTTTTTGCAACGATTCTTGCCATAGTGCTCCACCCGGCTGTGAACGTGCTAATCAGGTTAAAAATACCCCGGGTTTTAGCCATCGTTATAATGATGTTTCTTACTTTTTTGGTAATTGCCATGTTTGCCGCCCTTCTGTTTTCACAGGCAAACCGGTTCACCGAATCATTACCAAAGCTGGTTGACAAATTTACTGAAATACTCAACCAACTCATCTTCTGGGCTTCAGGTTATTTTGATATTAGCGCCGATGAAATTACCGCATGGATTACAAATACAAAAAATGAACTCATTGGAGGCGCTAAAATCGGACAAACAATCATTAATGCCGGCAGCACGCTGGCCTTTTTGTTTTTAATTCCGGTGTTTGTATTTATGATTTTATTTTACCAGCCCCTCCTGATTGAATTTTTCCGCCGGTTGTTTGGAAAAAACCACAGAGACGAAGTGAGTGAAATAATAAAACAGATAAAAACGCTTATTCAGCGTTACCTCATCGGACTGCTTATCCAGGTTGTAATTATCTCTTTTTTATATACTATTGGCCTTCTTATTTTGGGAATTGAATATGCTTTAATTATCGGCATAATGGGGGCCCTGCTTAACCTGATTCCTTATCTTGGGAATATCCTTGCTGCATCCATGCCAATGATAATTGCCATTGTAACCAAGCCATCTCCCTGGTTTGCATTGCTGGTTTTGGGGCTTTATATTGTCATTCAATTTATTGACAACAATTTTATTGTTCCCAAAATAGTTGCTTCAAAAGTAAAAATTAATGCATTGGCTTCCATCATTGCTGTTATTTCATTTGCCACACTGTGGGGTATCCCGGGCATGCTGGTTGCCATTCCGCTGACAGCCATTGCAAAGCTTATTTTCGATCAAATTCCCTCATTAAAACCCTGGGGCTTCTTATTGGGTGATACAATGCCCCCAATCATAAAATTAAAGATGAAACGAAATTGACTGCACTGATTTAGTGAAAGTTGAATTTTAAAAGTGTGTAAATTTTTAGAATTCTTATTAAATGCAATTCGGTAAAATCACTGTAAAATCAATGAAAATGTGGGAATAATGTAAATCATTCTAAGAATAATGTAAAAATTTTCTAAGAATAATTGGGGAAATTTGTAGAAAATCATATAAATGAGAAACTTAAAAATAACACGGCAAATTAATAATGACAATAGCACAGCACTGGATACGTACTTGCGCGAGGTCAGCAAAATCAAACTGCTGACAACGGAAAAAGAGGTTGAACTTGCCCGGCGAATTAGTGAAGGTGACCAGCATGCGCTTGGTGAATTGGTAAAAGCCAATCTCCGGTTTGTTATTTCAGTTGCAAAACAATACCAAAACCAGGGATTATCCTTGCCTGATTTGATTAACGAGGGAAACCTGGGGCTGATAACAGCGGCCAAACGTTTCGACGTAACCAGGGGATTTAAATTCATTTCCTATGCGGTTTGGTGGATCCGTCATTCCATCTTGCAGGCTATCGACGAAAATTCAAGGACTGTAAGGCTTCCGGTGAATAAAATCGGGTTAAAAAATAAAATGAAAAAAACCTTCAACGAGTTAAGCCATGAATATTTTCGTGAACCAACCATCGACGAGCTATCTGAAGCGATGGACCTGCACCCGGAGATTGTAGAAAATACAATGTATATTTTAACCGTGAATATGTCGATGGATGAACCCGTTGGCGATGAAGAAGATAATAACTGGTATGATATGATATTGAACGATAATTCGCATAACCCCGAATCAGGCTTGATTACCGAATCGCTTCAAAAGGAAGTTGAACGGGCTCTTTCCAGGTTGTCCTCAAGGGAAGCCAATATTTTAAGCCGCTTTTTTGGGCTCAACGGCTTTGCGGCCCAACCTTTGAAAAAAATAGGGGTTGATTTAGAGTTGTCGCGGGAAAGAGTGAGGCAAATTAAGGAAAATTCGCTGGAAAAATTAAAAACCCGCATGCACAGCAACAATTTGCTTAAAGAATATATAAGCTCTTGACCCTTTGAGGGTTCACCTATAAATGTGTGAATGATGTAACTCTTATCCGGAATACTGTAAAATTTTCAGGTATAAACACCCCTACCTTTACAAAGTGAAAAAAATTGCACCCTTAAAAAAAGTGACAATAAACACCCTTGTTGTTAAAAAGCAGGTTATCCGGCTTGG
>CAYRBS010000363.1:0-2551 GCA_964422335.1 uncultured Mariniphaga sp.
GAAATTTCTCCTGTTTTTCATCCTAAAAGAAGTGTTGCAAACATGTCGCGCACCATGAAAACAGAGTTGAAGAAATCTGCTGTTATCCCGCAAACTATTTTTTCTTTACACAGTGCCCAAAATATTGAATCGCTGCGGCAGGAATTTCTCCGGGACTCTAAAGTAGAAGCGGCTTACATAAAACCTTTTGCCGAGGATCCCAATATTAATTGGATTTCGCCTGATTTTACTGCGAATCAGGGTTATCTGGATGCTGCACCAGGTGGAGTTGATGCCCGTTTTGCATGGAAACTGGTTGGAGGAAACGGCGATGCGGTATCTATTACTGACGTGGAACAGGGCTATAATTTTTCGCATGAGGATTTACGAACAAAAATCAGTGGGTTGATTGGGGGAAACAATGTTTTTACCTCCCAGAATCATGGTACGGCTGTATTGGGTGTGCTTGGCGCGGCTGAGAACAGTTTTGGCATGACTGGCATATCGCCTCAATCCAAAATTGTAGCCATCTCCCATAGTGGTCAGGGAACCTCGCAGGCCATCATTAATGCTGCCGACAATTGTAAGGCCGGGGATATTATTCTGTTGGAGGTTCACCGACCCGGCCCCTCTTATGATTTTAAAGCCCCTTCCGGGCAGCGTGGTTTTATCGCCATTGAATGGTGGCCCGATGATTTTGCCGCCATCAGGTATGCCGTTTTAAAAGGAATTCTCGTGGTTGAAGCGGCAGGTAACGGAACAGAGGACTTCGACAAGGAGATTTATAATCAGCGGCCCGATGGATTTCCATCCAGTTGGAAAAACCCGTTTAATCCGGCCAATCCTCAATCGGGAGCGGTTATTGTTGGCGCAGGAGCTTCACCTGCTTCAGCGGACCGGACCATTCTTGGATTTTCCAACTGGGGGCGTCGGGTAGATGCACAAGGCTGGGGACATAATGTGGCTACCCTCGGGTATGGCGGAGCACAAAGTGATAAATACGTCAGCATCAATCCCAATAATAACTGGACAGTTGAGAGTGGTTTCCCAAAAAACCTTAACGTTATTGGCCCGGGGATGAAAAATGGAGTGGATGCTGCTTTGTGGAGCGAAACCAACAATAAGGTATATTATTTCAGGGGTTCTGAATATTACCGTGTAGATCCCAATAACGGGTGGGCAATAGATGGCGACTATCCCAAAGATATAAAAGGGAATTGGCCGGGTTTCCCCGATTCCTTTACCAGGAAGTTAGATGCTGCTCTATGGAGTAACACCAATAAAAAAATCTATTTCTTTAAAGGAAATCAGTTTATTCGGGTGGATCCAAATAACGGGTGGAAAGTAGATCCGGGTTATCCGAAGCCAATAGCAGGAAACTGGCCCGGATTCCCTGCATCTTTTGCTAACGGCGTAGATGCGGCTATTTACAGTTTCAAAAACAATAGGATTTATTTTTTTCGTAAAAACCGGTACATTCGTGTTAACCCGGCAAATAGCTGGAAAGTAGATCCGGGGTACCCAAAATTTATTTCGACAAACTGGCGAAATTTGCCCATTGTATTTCGTAGGGGAGTGGATGCCGCCATATATGATAAAATCAACGACAGGGTTTATTTTGTAAAATCGCATGATATATTGTACACAAACGGTTTCAGTGGCACATCCAGTGCATCGCCGGTGGTTACCGGGGCTTTGGCCTGTGTTCAGGGCCGCCTGAAAGCCAGAGGCAAACCGTTACTTACGGCCACATCAGCACAAAATTTGTTGCGGTCTACCGGCTCACCCCAACTCAGGTTAAGTGGCGCCCAGGAACAGGATAAAATATCAAACTGGAAGGGTTTGAATGCAAACTTTGGCAGTGGTATAGATGCTGCATTATGGAACGGAAAAAGCAACACCATATATCTTTTTAAAGGCGATCAGTATGTCAGGATCAATCCCGATAACAACTGGAATATAGATCCTACCTACCCCAAACCAATTGAAGACAACTGGCCGGGATTTCCGGATTCGTTTAATAATGGGGTGGATGCAGCGCTATGGAGTGAACCCAATAAAAAGGTATATTTTTTTAAGGGAAATCAGTTTATCCGTGTTGATCCTTTTAACGGATGGAATGTTGATCCGGGATACCCAAAATCAATTTCCGGCAGTTGGCCGGGATTTCCGTCTTCATTTGCAAGCGGAGTTGACGGTGCTCTTTGGAGCCATACCAACAAAAAGATTTATTTTTTCAAAGGAGACCGGTTTATCCGTATAAATCCGGCCAATAGCTGGCAAGTAGATGCCGGGTATCCAAAAAACATCACTCCATCGTGGCCAGGATTTCCTTCAGGTTTTGCTTCAGGAATTGATGCGGCTGTTTGGAGTGGAACCAATTCGAAAATTTACTTTTTTAAAGGCGATAAATATATTCGGACAGATCCCGGAAACAGTTGGAAGGTTGATCCCGGGTATCCCAATATTATTGCACATCAGCGAATTGGCAACCGTCCTGACCTGAAACAGGTTTTTCAAAACCTTGATATTGCATCCAACTGGCCCGGCTTTCCGCAATCATTTGGTCAGG
>CAYRBS010000364.1:0-2537 GCA_964422335.1 uncultured Mariniphaga sp.
TTGTCCATTTTCATCAATATCGGAATGTGGTTCGAACGGTTTGTTATTGTGGTCACCTCGCTGCACCGCGACTATCTTCCTTCAAGCTGGTCGATGTACAAACCCACCTGGGTGGAAGTGGCCATTTACATGGGAACGTTTGGTTTGTTCTTTACACTTTTCTTTATTTTTATCCGGGTGTTCCCGGTAATAGCACTGGCCGAAGTAAAATCGGTAGCCCGTTCTTCGGCACGGAAATTTATTGGAAAACCACTCAAAAATCAACCACCTGAAAAACAGTAATTATGGGAGCAATAGTTTTTGGACATTTTACCGATGAACTCGATTTGCTGAATGCTGTGAAAGATTTACAGGAAAAAGGCATTCGCATTGCTGATGTACGCACCCCGTTTCCTGTTCACGGGCTGGATTCCGCATTGAAACTTCCCCGTTCCCATTTACCGAAAGTGGCTTTTCTTGCCGGGGCAGCCGGCGGGGCAATTGGCCTGTTTTTCCAAATCTGGGTATTCACCAAAGGATGGCCGCTCAATATCGGGGGAAAACCGTTTTTATCGTTGCCCTCGTTTCTTCCCGTCACTTTCGAGTTAGCGGTTCTATTTGCCGCTTTTGCCATGGGGATTGCATTCCTGGTCCGCTCCAACCTGGGCCCCGGGTCCATTCCTGATATTTATGACGAGGAGGTTACCGACGACCATTTCCAAATCATCCTCTCAGAAAAAAACAATTCTGCTTCTGAAACGGAACTGGCAGAGGCCCTATCTGCCACCGGTGCGCTTGATGTTAAACGAGTAAATGCAAAAAAATGATGGAGAAACAAAACATACCGGAGGCGGTTCCTTTTAAGTTTGGGAAGAAACTGAAAACCTGGCTGGGAGTTGCCGCAGCTGTTGGACTGCTGGCCCTGCTTTGGGCTGTTTTTATTGAACAGGCACCCTCCTCACGAATCTGGGCCAACCTGTGGCTTAACGCCCTGATGTTCCTGTTTTTGGGACTGGGCGCCCTTTTCTTCTGGACAGTGAATACACTGGGCGAATCGACCTGGCAAATCAACATCCAGCGAATCCTGGAATCCATGGGGTTGACCATTCCGTTTGCAGTTATTTTGTTTATTGTTGCATTCCCCGGCCTGAAAGATTTATTTGAATGGACACACACCGATCAACTCGACCGGATATTGCAAGAGAAGACACCCTACCTCAATATTCCTTTCTGGATGATCCGGCTTGTTGTATATTTTGCCCTGTGGAGCTTTTTTGCCATTTACCTGCGCAAAATTTCGGTAAAAAATGATTTTGAACCCCGGGAAAAATTCCTGAGCCGGTTACGGAGCACTTCCGGTTGGTTTATGGTGGTTTTTGCCATTAGCAGTTCCATGGCCGCATGGGACTGGCTCATGTCAATCGATGCCCACTGGTTCAGCACCCTCTACGGATGGTACATTTTCTCCGGAATGTTTGTAGCTGCCCTTGCAGTTATCATACTTATCACAATTGCATTCAAAAAATTCAACATTCTGCCCAATGTAAACGAAGAACATTTACACGATTTGGGAAAATACCTGTTTGGGTTCAGCATCTTCTGGGCATATTTGTGGGTCAGCCAATACCTGCTGATTTGGTACAGCAACATTCCGGAAGAAACGGTTTATTACGTGGAGCGGATAAACCATTTTGAAACATTGTTCTATGTAAACGTATTTGTGAATTTCCTGGTTCCTTTCCTTGCACTCATGACCAGGGGGGCCAAGCGGCAGCCGCTTTACCTCGCGATAGTGGCAATTATTGTATTAGCGGGCCATTACCTCGATTTGTACCTGGCCATTATGCCGGGAGCGGTCGGGCACGAGGCAGCCACCATTGGTTTTCTTGAAATCGGGTTGCCGTTCTTTTACCTCGCTGCTTTTCTTGCCCTGGTTTTTATTTCGTTTGAAAAGGCGAAGCCCGTACCCGAAAATCATCCTTATTTTATCGAAAGTTCAGACTATGAAAATATTTAGAATAAAACACTGGATCGTAATTTCTGCAGCCCTGGGGCTTTTTATTTCCTGTGACAAAGACCGGAACGAGCCGGGCTGGAGTTTCTTTAATGATATGGAAGAATCGCAGGCGTATGAAACCTGGAGCGAAAACCCCAATTTACCAGAGGGAAAAACAATGACCAGTCCTGTGGAGGGAACAGTGGCTACGCACGAACATGCTTTTAATTTTGAAAAAACATCCGAAGACGAACTGAAAGCCGCTTCGCTGGAGAACCCGCTGGCCGATGATTTTGACCCGGAACAGGCAAAATTGATGTACGACCGGTTTTGCCTGTCGTGCCACGGCGAAAATGGCGACGGAGAGGGCTCCCTCTTTACCAGCGGGAAATATCCCATACAACCCGCCAGTTACCATGCCGAAAGGGCCATGAATAAAACCGACGGCCAGCTTTTTCACAACATCCGCGCCGGTTTTGGCGTGATGGGCGCACACGGCCCGCAAATTTCGGTGGAAGATACGTGGCAGCTGGTGAACTACATCCGGCACTTGCAGGAAGAA
>CAYRBS010000365.1:0-2512 GCA_964422335.1 uncultured Mariniphaga sp.
ACCCTCGAAGAGTTGAAAGAACAAGGTTTATATAAGTCGGAACGGATCATTTCCTCGGCGCAGGATTCGGAGATCCGTGTTTCTTCGGGAGAAACGGTGCTGAACTTTTGCGCCAACAACTACCTGGGACTGGCCAACCATCCGGAAGTGGTAAAAGCAGCCCAGGAAGTGATGAACTACTGGGGGTTCGGCTTGTCATCTGTGCGGTTTATTTGCGGCACCCAGGAAATTCACAAAGAGCTGGAACAAAAGGTTTCGGAGTTTCTGGGCACCGAAGATACCATATTGTATTGTGCTTGTTTCGATGCCAATGGCGGTGTTTTCGAGCCGTTGCTTGGACCTGAATCGGCCATTATTTCCGATGAGCTGAACCATGCTTCCATCATCGACGGGGTTCGGCTTTGTAAAGCCCGGCGTTTTCGTTACAAGCATTCCAACATGGAAGAACTGGAGCAGTGCCTGAAAGATGCCGCAGATGCCAAATACCGGTTGATTGTTACCGACGGGATTTTCTCGATGGACGGCGATATGGCCAAATTACCCGAGATTGTTGAACTGGGTGAAAAATACGATGCTCTGGTGATGGTGGACGATTCACACGCTTCGGGTTATATTGGTAAAAATGGCAGGGGAACGGCCGAATACTTCGGTTTGCTGGGTAAAATCGATATTATTACCACCACTTTCGGAAAAGCACTGGGCGGCGGAAACGGCGGCTGCACTTCGGGCAGGAAAGAAATCATTGACATGCTTCGGCAGCGTTCGCGTCCGTACCTGTTTTCCAATACGCTCGCTCCGGCTACTGTTGGGGCAACCATGAAAGTGTTGGAAATGCTTTCGGCATCGGGCGATCTGCCGGCAAAAGCTATGAAGAATGCCCATTACTTCAGGGGTAAAATGGAAAAAGCAGGTTTTGACCTGGTAAATGGCAATACGGCCATTGTTCCGGTGATGATTTACGACGAACCACTGGCTATTCAATTTGCTGACGAGCTTTTAAAAGAAGGCATTTACGTGATTGGATTTTGTTATCCGGTTGTTCCGCGCGGTAGAGCAAGAATTCGTGTCCAGCTTTCGGCTGCTCACAGTACAGAAGAAATTGACCAGGCTGTGGAAGCCTTCATTAAGGTGGGTAAGGAACTTAAAATTATTTGAAAAGATTACCTGGTGTTCCGAATGGTTACCATCTCTACATCATCTTTCACTTTTTCCACCAGTTTGGCAAATTTTTTCGGCTTTTGTGCCCTTAATTCCAATGTAAAACGGCCAGAGTTTCCATTTGTCTCAAATTTCCCTATTTCCACCTGTTTTTCCCGGTTGTCAAGTTCAAGGTTGTAAACCGGGGTAATGTTGTTATCATCGAACCTTCGGATTTTTGAAAACTGAATGGTAAAAAAACCCTCCTCTTCGCGCAAAAAATACTTTTTTTTGCCTTTGTGATAACCCACTTGCAATTCACAGTCAATTTTATCGCGGCCACGTACCATCTTGCCACGTTGCCGGGGTAAATTGATATTTATTCTGTAGGTCCCTGACGGAAGGTTTGAGAATGTAACCTTCCCGTTGTCGCCGGTTTGCTGGTAGGCGAAGGGTTTGTCTTTTCCCTCCTGGTTGAGGTAAACATCAGCACCCGGAACAGCCTTTCCGGGAGTAAAAAGAAAACCGATGATGCCTAAAACTCCAAAAAGTAATATTGTTTTCATGTCATTTTATTTTATCCAAATATCTGCATTTTCAGCAAATAATCAGCTATACAGAAAGTTATTTACTTAAAACAATGCTTTAAAACAAAGGTTTTTATTCTTTGCTTTTGATTACAGTCATTTCGGCATCCTGCCTGTACTTGTTTATTCGTTTTTGAAATTTTTTGAATGAGTGGGACGCTATTTTCATTGTCACTTGTCCATATTTCCCTGTTACTTCAATCTTTGCGATTAACAACCGGGGATTCATTTCAACCTGCTCCCATTCATACATGGGAGTGATGTTTGAATCGTTCAGGTTCCTGACATCAGAATACTCTACGGTAAAATAGCCGTGTGATTCCTGAAAAAAATAGCGCTTTTTTTTACTGTGGTACCCTACCTGTAAATCAGGTTCCTCCGGTTTCTCTGTTACTTCCGGTTTTTCTTTCATCTGTGGCAGACTTATGTATATTTTGTAGATTCCTTTATCGAGATGCCCAAAAGTTACACCTCCCGATTCACCCGTTTGCTGAAAGGCTGTTAACTTTTTTTCGGGTTCGGTTTCAAGATATATGCTGACACCTGGGACACGGTGGCCGTAGTGAGGCCTGAAAAGGCCAAAAAGAAAAGAATTTGCAGTAATGTTTATTTTTTTCATGATTATGATTTTAATGTTTGTTGCAGTATCAAAAAGTTTGTCATGCTTGCTTCATCTGAACCCCTCTTTCATTACATTAATATAAGAAAATTATTGGTTTTTACAAATTTATGACCAATCGAATGCTGAAATTCGCTTCTGATATATGCGGAGGGTTGACTCAAGTTGA
>CAYRBS010000366.1:0-2493 GCA_964422335.1 uncultured Mariniphaga sp.
AAAGCAAAAATCAGTGCTTTTCATGCTGTTAATTTACATCTAATCGACCTTTACTGGGAAATCGGAAAATATATTTCAGAAAAAATTAAAAACTCAGAATGGGGAGAAGGAATTGTAAATAATCTTTCGGAATATTTAAAAAAAACTGAACCGGAAATGAAAGGATTCTCAACTCAGAATCTTTGGCGGATGAAGCAGTTTTATGAAATTTATTACCAAAATGAAAAACTCTCAGCACTGCTGAGAGAATTGAACTGGACAAATAACTTGATAATTATTTCCAAAACTTCGTCAGATGAAGAGAGAGAATTCTATATCAATTTGGCAGTTAAAGAAAAACTAAGCTCACGCGAACTTGAAAGACAAATTAACAGTGCACTTTTTGAACGTGTTTTATTTTCAAAAGAGAAACTCTCACCAGTGATGAGAGAAATTCATCCTGAAGCGCATTTGATATTTAAAGACAATTATGTTTTCGATTTTCTGGCGCTTCCCAAAAAATATTCCGAGGAAGATTTAAGAAAAGCTATCATTGAAAATTTGAAAGATTTTATTCTGGAATTTGGAAAAGATTTTTCCTTTGTTGGCGAAGAATACTGGCTTCAGGTAGGGCAAAAAGACTATTTTGTGGATTTGCTGTTTTTTAACCGGGAATTACAATGCCTGGTGGCAATGGATTTAAAAATCAATGATTTCAAGCCAGAATATTTGGGGAAGTTGGAATTCTACCTCGAAGCATTGGATAGAAATGTGAAAAAAGAACATGAAAAACCCAGTGTGGGAATTATTCTTTGTAAAAATAAAGATACAAAGGTGGTGGAATATGCTTTAAGCAGAAGTGTTTCTCCAGCGTTGGTTTCAAAATATGAAACCAGTTTGTTTGACAAAAAACTGCTTGAGCGAAAATTGGATGAATTTTACAGTTTGGCTGAACCCGCAGCTAATTATATAGTTGAAAATGATAAGGTTAAAAATAAATAACAAAGAAATTCAGGTTGAAAACGGAACTTCGGTGATGAAAGCCGCGCAGCAGATGGGAATCGATGTTCCCAATCTTTGCTGGCACGATGAACTGGAGCACTTTACCTCGTGTATGCTTTGCCTGGTGAAAAACAATGGCAACGGCAAACTCTTTCCTTCGTGTTCTATCAAAGCAGCCGACGGAATGGAGGTGATAACCGACGACGATGAAATAGCGGAAGCCCGGAAGACAGCACTGGAATTGTTGCTCAGCGAGCATGTGGGCGATTGCGAGGCACCCTGTCAGCTTGGTTGTCCGGCTCACATGAACATTCCGTTGATGAACCGGCTGATAGCCGCCGGGAAATTCGATGAATCGCTGGAAGTGGTGAAACGCGACATTGCGTTACCTGCCGTTTTGGGCCGTATTTGTCCGGCTCCCTGCGAAGGCGCCTGTCACCGCAAAACGGTGGATGAGGCAGTTTCCATTTGCCTGCTCAAACGTTTTGTCGGCGATGAAGGCGCTGAACCGACCATCATTCCGGCTGAAAAAACAGGACATAAAGTGGCTGTGATTGGCGCAGGGCCGGCAGGATTGGCAGCTGCTTATTATTTGCAGCTAAGGGGAATACAGGTTACACTTTTCGATAAAGCTGAAAAACCCGGTGGCCAGCTTCGTACTGAAATCAGCGAAGAAAAACTGCCGCGCGATGTGCTTGATAAAGAAATTGAAGCCATCCTGAAAACCGGTGTTGAATTTCAGGGCGGAATTGAAATTGATGCTTCCCGGTTTGCTGAAATGCAAAATGACTATAATGCAGTGGTAGTGGCTTCAGGAACAGATGAAAAAGGCGCCGGTAATTTTGGGTTGAAAGCAACCCCCAAAGGAATTGCAGTTGACCGGAATACGTACCAGACTTCAGTGGAGAATGTATTCGCCATTGGCAATGCCCTGCGTTCCTCCAAACTGGCTATCCGCTCGGTGGGACAGGGAAAAGAGGTCGCTTTTTCGATAGAACAGTACCTGAACGGAAAGCCGCTGAAAGGAGAACCCCGCATGTTCAACTCCCGCTTCGGAAAGCTGGTGAACGAGGAGTATTCTGAATACCTGAAAGAATCGGTGGAAGCGAAAAGGCTTTTCCCCAAAGAGGGGGGACATAGTGGATTTTCTTCAGAAGAAGCCATCGCCGAAGCCAAACGTTGCCTGCGGTGCGACTGCCGGGCCATCGACGACTGCAAACTGCGGATTTATTCCGATCAGTATCAGGTAAACCAGCGCCGGTTCAAAACAAGCGAACGACGGAAAATCACCAAACTCAATACGCATTCCACCCTGATTTACGAACCGCAAAAATGCATTAAGTGCGGTATTTGCGTTCGGCTCACTGAAAAGTATGGCGAAAAGTTTGGATTTACGTATATTGGAAGAGGATTTGATGTGGAAGTCGGCGTGCCGTTCAACGAAGATATTCAGCAGGCGCTGACAGAAACCGCTGTTAAAGTAGCAGAAGGCTGTCCGACCGGGGCGATTGA
>CAYRBS010000367.1:0-2484 GCA_964422335.1 uncultured Mariniphaga sp.
TTAATGCGATGATTATTTTGGCCGTGGTGACCGGAATTATGGCGGTAGGCCGTTATTTTGCCGGCTCACTCATTCACCGGTTAAATACCACGGGGGTATTGATTGGTTCGTCCGTTATTTCGGCTATCGGACTGTACCTGCTCAGTATTGCGCAAAGTCCGGGTTTTACCGTGCTGGCTGCCGCTATTTTTGCCATTGGCGTATGCTATTTCTGGCCCACTATGATTGGTGCAGCAGCAGAATATACCCCCAAAACAGGTGCTTTGGGCATGTCAATCCTGGGAGGCGCTGGTTTTGTTGCTACTTCAATGGTATTGCCTGTTATGGGGCAATCGATTGAAACTGCCGGACCGCAAATGACCTTGCGGAATATGACTGTTTTGCCGCTTATACTTATTGTTGCTTTTATTTTCCTGAGTTTTTGGGTAAAAAACAGAAAAGCAGCATCCTGATAATGTTGAAATAATCTTAGAGACTGTGTAAGAGCGCAGTCTCTAAGATTTTATAGTGTATAAAATGCTTTATGTATTATTAATAGGACTGGCAGCCGGAGCTATGGCCGGTTTAATAATGCGCGGCAAAGGGTATGGTTGTTTGCTGAATATAATTATTGGAATTATCGGGGCTTACGTGGGTAACTGGTTACTCCCCGAATTGGGTATTTATATCCGGCACGGGATTATCGGAACTTTGGTGACTGCCGTACTCGGCGCCATTGTTTTCTTATTTGCCGTGAATTTGCTAAAGAAAATATTAGATTGATAATGAGGTGTTTGTCAGTTTTCAAGTTTTTTTGAGATTTGAAGCAGTACATCTTTGTCGTTGTAGCCGGTACAATGACCTTTCATGGGTGAAAACCGGATGATGGCATCTGATTTTGGTTTTTCCATTTTTTGCAACATCTCATCGAATGCGCGCAGCGCCGGGTTCAGGTAGTAATTGTCCATATCGCCCATCCAAATCCATATTTTCCCCTGTATTTTAGGGCCCAGCGTTTCCCAGTTGTTTTCCACATAATTTTTTAAATCGTACCTGCGCCAGTGTTCAGCTACTTCGTGGTCAATTTCGCCCGTATGCGGATGGAACAAAGGTTTGGGCAGGCCATCTTCCCCTTTGGGGCTGAACTGGGCTGTAAATGCGCCGAATTGCCTGCCGGAAGTAACATACGTATCATTCCACCCCAAGGCGTTTTCAAACCAGATTACATCTTTTTGCGAAACAACCGGTTCGCCCGAAATGTTACGTTCAACAGGGCGCAGGTAGCCGTATTCGTTGATAAAAGCATTTTCGTCGCGGTAAATATTTATCAGCTGAAAGTTTTCAAAATCTACGGGGTCGGGACTGTAAGAAAAGCAGCCTCCGAAAAAATCAGGATAAAACAATTGCAATGCCAGCGACACCCATCCACCCGTGCTGCATCCATCCAGGAACCGCGATTCCGGGGTACCCATTCCCCGAAACTGTTTTTCAATCCGGGGAATCAATTCCTCTGTCACGACGGTTCCATACGGGCCATTGTTTTCTGAATTGAGCAGGTAACTGTCGCCAAACGGCCCTTCACCATCCAGGAAAACATTGATGATTTGCGGAGCATCTCCCGATTGCCACCAGTCGAGAAATGCTTTATTCCATTGTACAAGATCGTTGGCTCGGGTGTAGCGGCCTCCGTAGCCGGCAATATTGTATCGTACCGGGAATTTTCTCCCGGGTTCTTCGTAAAAACGGGAAGGCAGTAATACCGCTGCTTTTAGCCGAACCTCCTCTCCCCGCCATTCGGAAAGCAAGGGGCTTTTAAAATCTATTTCATGCAGGAGCGGGTGTTCGGCCAGTGTTTTTTCCTCAATTTTAAATTTCAGCGGAAGTTCCAGGTTTTGGTCTTCCGAAAGATCAACCCGTACCGATTCGCTGTACAAATTTCCCGGTGCGTTGATATCCGATCCTTTCCTGTCCTGATCCCACAGTACCTGGATGGTGTAACTTCCTTCGGGGATTTTTGCAAGGCTCACTTCCAGCGATTTGGTGAGCGATACGGAAGCATCGAAAGTAAAGGATTCATGGGTTTCCCATGCATCGAGGCTGGTGGCAAAAATCATATCCGATGGGCTTGGCCAGTCGTTCCGGCGGGGCTGGTCCATGCGGCTTTCGCTTACAAACAGGAAAATTCGGCCGGTGGGCTTAAACTCTTCTTTTAGATTCTCAGAGACCCTTGTTTTTACAGACAACGAACCCGTTTGCGACCACGCCGGCAGGAAGAAAAGGAAGTTGGTAACCAGTAAAACCAAAAGCAATTTTTTCATGTTTATAATTTTCAAATGATCCATCTGTGTGGCATAATTTTGCCATGCTCGTTTTATGGAATTTTTTACCGGCATGAAATTTCCCGTTTAATTTATTGGGTTTCCAGCCAAATGTAAGAAATTCTGTAAAACTTAACCCGCAAAATCTCCCTCCGTAAATGTAAAACAACGAATAGTTTTATATTTG
>CAYRBS010000368.1:0-2479 GCA_964422335.1 uncultured Mariniphaga sp.
GCCATGTTCCCGGCAGCCAGAATAAGTCCGGCTATCCAATCCACCTGGCCGTAAAACATAAAAATACCGATGGTAAAAATGGTATAAACCAACACAATGTAAACCTTAATGGCATTGGATTTTACCAGGTTGTGGCCACACCCCAGCACCAACCCGGCCAGCAGGAAAAAACCGACTCCCATCTGTATAAATCCTCCGTATAACCCAATAAAAAAGAATAGAAAATATTGCCACTTAGTGGGTTTGGGATGTCGGTTTTTAGCCTGCTCCGCCACCCAGGCGCCGGGTTTTAAAACAACCAGCAGAAGCATTAAAACCATCAGTCCGGCAATAATTTTTTCAAGCAGCTGCACATTTATTTCTACTGCTACCAGCGCGCCAACAACAGAACCAGCCAACGCCGGCAATACCAACCTGAAGTCAGAAGTTAAATTGAGTACTTTTTTCTGCCTGAAGGTGTTAACCCCAATAATATTTTGAAATAATATGGCCACACGATTGGTTCCGTTGGCCACATTGGCCGGAAGCCCCAAAAACATAAGCAAGGGTATTGAGAGCATAGAACCTCCGCCTGCCGTTGTATTAATAAATCCCGCAACCAGCCCGGTGCCAAGCAGTGCTAAAACTAAATACCATTCCATATTTAATAGGCGAACAGGGGAAAATCTTTCATCACCTGATGCACCTTCTCTCCCACTGCTTTCAGCACTTTTTCATCCTCAATGTTTGAAATTACATCGTCAATCAATTGCACCATAACCGGCATTAAATCTTCTTTTACGCCACGGGTAGTTATCGCCGGGGTACCCACACGCAGGCCGGAGGTCTGGAACGGGGAACGGCTGTCGAACGGCACCATATTTTTATTCACCGTAATTTCGGCTTTTACCAGGGTGTTTTCTACCTGTTTCCCGGTAATACCCGGAAATTTTGTACGCAAATCAATAAGCATGGAATGGTTGTCGGTCCCGTCCGAAATTACTTTATAGCCCAAATCCATAAACGATTGCGCCATTACCCGGGCATTTGCCTGCACTTGTTGCTGGTATTCCTTAAACTCAGGTTCGAGCGCCTCGCCAAAAGCAACCGCTTTGGAGGCAATTACATGCTCCAGCGGACCGCCCTGATGACCGGGAAATACCGATGAATCGAACAGCGACGACATCATACGTACCACCCCTTTCCGGGTGGAAATTCCCCAGGGATTTTCAAAATCGGTGCCCATTAAAATAATACCCCCGCGCGGACCACGTAATGTTTTGTGCGTAGTAGAAGTTACTACATGCGCGTATTTCACCGGATTACGGAGCAGTTCGGCTGCAATTAACCCGGCAGGATGTGCCATATCCACCATAAACATAGCGCCTGCTTTATCGGAAATTTCACGCATACGCTGGTAGTCCCATTCACGGCTGTAAGCAGATGCGCCGCCAATAATCAATTTCGGTTTGTGTTCCAGCGCCAGCGCTTCCATTTCGTCATAATCCACCAGGCCGGTATCTTCCTTAACTCGGTATGCCACAGGGTTATATAAAATGCCTGAGCTATTGACCGGCGAACCATGCGAAAGGTGCCCGCCATGTGAAAGATCGAGGCCAAGGAATGTATCGCCCGGTTTCAAAATTACACTCAGCACAGCTGCATTGGCCTGTGCCCCAGAGTGTGGCTGCACATTGGCCCATTCGGCGCCATACAACTTTTTAATACGATCGATGGCCAGTTGCTCCGTTTGATCAACAAACTGGCAGCCACCGTAATACCTGCGTCCGGGGTAGCCTTCTGCATATTTATTAGTCATTACCGAGCCCATGGCCTCCAAAACCTGGTCGCTCACAAAATTTTCGGAAGCAATCAGTTCAATTCCTCCGAGTTGGCGTTCACGTTCTTTCTGAATAATGTCAAAAACCAGCGTATCTCTCTTCATTTGTGCATTAACTTTGAAATTCAGCTCAAAGGTAATACATTTTAAAAAAGCCGTTGGTTGATAAACTCCGGAAAAACTCACTATTTTTGAACAATTAATTTTTGAGATGTGCGTATCAGGTAGTGAAATTATAAAACATAAAAAAAATTGGAAACGACAAATAAATCACTAAAACGTCCCCCTTTATTAAGCGCCTTGTGCCTGCTTACTTTTATTGGCAGCACAATTGGGTTTGTGGGTTATTTTCTGGCATCGCTTTTTTTTGAACAGAGTACTGAGCTTATTGTAAAGTATTCATCGTGGCATTCAGCCGGGGCCATTTCGCCGGTTTATTTCACCCTGTTAATGGCGTTGTTTGCCCTTTCACTCACCGGCGCTATCCGCATGTGGAAACTGCATCGCGACGGGTTTACCCTTTACGTTTTTGCCCAGTTATTCATCCTGTTTATACCGGTAATCTGGACCGGGTGGCAGGCATTTTCAGCTACCAATGCCATTTTTACGGTGATTTTTATCGTGGGATATGGGATGCATTGGAGGTTGTTGAAAAGATAA
>CAYRBS010000369.1:0-2463 GCA_964422335.1 uncultured Mariniphaga sp.
ATGAAAACCGCATTTAAGCTTGCATACCGCAACCTCATCGGCGCCGGGCTACGCACCTGGCTCAATGTGATTGTGTTGTCGTTTTCCTTTGTGGTGATAATCTGGTTGAAAGGTGTGATGGTGGGTTGGGACCACCAGGCCAAAACCGATATGACAAACTGGGAAATTGGCGGCGGCCAATACTGGCACGAACAATACGATCCTTACGATCCGTTTACCCTCTCGGAAAGCCATGCTCCTGTTCCAAAGGAATTTGAAGAAGAAATTACCAGCGGAAACATGGAACCGATGCTGATTGTGCAGGGAACAATTTACCCGCAGGGGCGAATGCATTCCGTTTCCATTAAAGGAATAAATCCCGGGCAGGACATCTTTTTGTTACCTACCCATAAACTGGATACCGTAACAGATGCCGTTCCTGCTATTATTGGAGGCCTGATGGCCAAAGACCTTCAGCTTTCAAAAGGCGACTACGTAACCCTCCGCTGGCGCGATGCCAATGGGGCTTTCGATGCTACGGAAATTGTAATTACCGACATCTTTTCGAGCAATGTACCCTCCGTAGAAAAAGCACAGGTTTACATTCCGCTTGAAAAACTCCGGTCAATGACCATGCTAAAGGATGAGGCGACCATCCTTACATACAGAGACAACGAAAAAGAAAGAGCAGCAATCGATGGATGGGACTACAAACCCAAAAGCGAGCTGACGGCTTCAGTGGATGAAATGATAAAAACCAAAACTGTCGGGCAATCTGTTTTCTACGCTATTCTTCTTTTACTTGCTATGCTGGCCATATTCGACACGCAGGTATTGTCTATTTTCAGAAGGCAAAGGGAAATAGGTACTTATGTTGCCCTGGGTTATACCCGGCGCGAAGTGGTGGGGTTGTTCACTGTTGAAGGGGCCATGCACTCCATTCTTGCTGCCGTAGTTTCAGCGGTTTACGGCATTCCGTTTCTGGCCTGGCAGGCAAAGGTGGGTTGGACCATTCCCATGGATGCCAGTGAATTCGGGATGGCTATGGCACAAACACTTTACCCGGTATATAGCCTTGGACTGGTGGTTTCAACGGTTCTCATTGTGGTTGTGGCCACCACCATCGTAAGCTACTGGCCTTCGAGAAAAATTGCAAAAATGAATCCAACAGAAGCATTAAGGGGGAGAATACAATGATACAATTTTTGATAAAAGGGTTGTTCCGCGATAAAAGCCGCAGCCGGTTGCCTATTATGGTGGTCGCCATTGGGGTGATGCTGACCGTATTTGTCCATGCGTATGTGACGGGTTTTATGGGCGACACCATTGAGATGAACGCAAGGTTTTCTCACGGCCATGTAAAAGTGATGACAAAGGCCTATGCCGAGAATGCAAGCCAGGTGCCCAACGATTTGGCATTAACGGAAGTGAATGACTTACTTGACGAACTGAACGAAGAATTTCCCGAAATGAAGTGGGCACCGCGCATTCAGTTTGGCGGACTGATTGACGCCCCCGATGAAAACGGAGAAACCCGTGCACAGGGCCCCGCAACGGGCATGGGAATTGACTTGTTATCAGAAAACAGCAGGGAAACCGAACGGCTGAATATTCCAAAATCGCTGGTACGGGGAAACCTGGTACAACAGCCGGGAGAAGCCATTTTAAGCGAGCAGTTTTCTCAAAAACTCGGGGTGAATCCCGGCGATGAAGTTACCCTCATCGGGTCCACCATGTACGGAAGCATGTCCATGTACAATTTCAAAGTGGCCGGAACGGTGTCGTTCGGTGCTGAGGCGCTGGACAGGGGAACGATTATCGTGGATATTGAAGATGCCCGGAATGCGCTGGACATGAATGATGCCGCAGGTGAACTAATCGGGCTCTTTGAATCGGGTTTTTACGATGATGAAAAGGCGACAAAATTAGCCAGCTCTTTTAATAGCGGTTTTACTGAAAACAACGACGAATATGCCCCGGTGATGGAAACATTGAGTCAGCAGGGAAGCATGGGGCAGTATGTGGCCCTGGCGGAAGTATGGAGCATTTACATTACAATGGTATTTGTGCTGGCGATGGCACTGGTACTCTGGAATGCCGGGCTACTGGGCGGACTTCGCCGGTACGGGGAATTTGGCGTACGCCTGGCCATGGGCGAAGAAAAAAACCATGTATATCGTTCCTTAATTTATGAATCCGTTTTTATAGGGATTGCCGGAACGATTGTGGGAACAGCCTTTGGTTTGTTCTTTGCCGGTTTGGTCCAAAAATACGGCATCGATATTTCAGGAATGATGGAAGGCGCCTCTATGATGATACCTTCTACCATCCGGACGCGGATTACACCGGTAGATTACTACATCGGTTTTATTCCGGGCCTGCTGTCAACCGTAGTTGGTGCCATGCTGGCCGGGATTGGAATTTACAAACGGAAAACATCGCAACTGTTTAAAGAACTGGAAGCGTGAAAGAAAGTGAACAGTG
>CAYRBS010000370.1:0-2463 GCA_964422335.1 uncultured Mariniphaga sp.
TTTGAGAACAAAGATGAAATGGGCAAAGCTGCAGCTGTTGCAGTGGCAGAAAAATTAAACGTTGCCATTTCTGAGAAGGGCTTTGCCAACCTTATCCTTGCTACCGGGGCTTCGCAGTTTCAGTTTCTGGAACACCTTCAAAAACAGAAAATCGACTGGAAAAAAATCACCGTTTTTCATCTCGATGAATACAAGGGGATGCCGGTTACCCATCCGGCAAGTTTTCGTAAATATCTGAAGGAAAGAATCCTGGATAAAGTTCAACCGAAACAGGTCCACTACCTTAACGGCGATGCTCCTGATGCGGAGGCCGAGGTTATGCGTTACGAAGGCCTGCTGAAGGATCATCCCATCGACGTTGCGTGTATCGGAATTGGCGAAAACGGGCACATCGCCTTTAACGATCCGCCCGTGGCAGATTTTAACGACCCGAAGCTGGTGAAAGTGGTGGAGCTCGACGAAGCCTGCCGTAAGCAACAGCTGGGCGAAGGCTGGTTTCCCACATTCGACGATGTACCTACCCATGCGCTTTCGCTCACAATTCCGGCAATTATGCGCTGCAAAGCCATATGTTGTGTGGTCCCGGATGAACGCAAATCGGAAGCAGTTTACAATACGCTGAACCAGGAAATTTCAACCGCTTGTCCGGCAACCATCCTGCGTACTCATCCCGAAACGGTTCTGTACCTGGATTCAGGGGCAGCAGCCAAACTGGGAAATTAAGACACTATTCACGTTTCCACTCAATTCGCTAAAACTGATAATAACATGAACGACAGTCAAAAAAATACAACACGCCGCACTTTTATATCCCAAACAGGGGTGGTGACGGCAGGACTTGCACTGGGGGTAAACTCGATGAGCGCCAAAAGCTACTCCGGGATTTTGGGATCTAACGAAAAAATCAGGGTGGGCTTTATTGGAGTTGGAAACCGTGGTTCGCAGGTAATGCACGAGTTTATGAATGAACCTGATTGTGAAATAGCAGCTTTGTGCGATGTTTATGAGCCATACAGAACCCGGGACCGTTCCAAAGTAGATCCGCGGTATATTGAAACCCGGCCCCGGCGAATTCCGCAGATGGGTGAAACATTTCCAACCAAAGTGGGACGATATGCCGATTACCGGAAAATGCTTGAAGATAAATCGATTGATGCTGTATATATCGGCACGCCTGACCACTGGCATGCGTTACAAACCATCGATGCCATAAAAGCCGGCAAGGATGTGTTTGTTGAAAAGCCACTTACGAAAAGTATTCATGAAGGACGCGCCATCATTAAAACCTGGGAAGAGAGCAACCAGGTGGCCGGCGTTTGTTTAAACCGGAGAGGCGCCAGTACTTACCAAAAGCTTGCAAAAGAAATCCCGGACGGAAAGATCGGGAAAGTGACTTTTGCCCTCAGCAACCATGTTTCCAATATGTACCCGAATGGTATCGGTAAAATGAAACCTGAAAAGCCTCCAAAAGATTTTGACTGGGACATGTGGCTTGGTCCAAAACCTTACCGGCCGTATCAGTACAACATTGCGCCCTACATGTTTCGCTGGTGGGAGGAATATGACAATCAAATACTGAACAACGGGGTTCATTCGCTCGATTTAATTCGCTGGTTATTAAATGAAAAAGCTCCCGTGTCAATAACCTCTCTCGGAGGAAACTATGTAGTTGACGATGACCGGACAATACCAGACACCATGCAAACTATTTTTGAATTCCCTTCCGGGGCCATTGCAACTTTCAGTTTGCTGGAGGGAAGTTCAGGCAGCTTTATCCCTCATGGATTTCTTGAATTACGGGGCACGCATGGAACTCTTTATGCCGGTGGAAATAACGACTATAAAATTGTACCAACCACCAAAGGCCAGTTTCAGGACTGGGATAAGCTAATGGAAGCTGAAAATTATGAAGTGGCCAACGACTCCGGTGGAAAGCTGGTTGATGGCAGTTATGCCAACCCCGGAGCGAATCTGGTACGTAATTTTCTCGACTGTGTAAAATCGCGGGAAATGCCATTGGTTTCATTGGAAGATGGCCATCTTTCTACAAACATGGCTCATCTTGCTACTATTTCCCTGCATGTAAATCAAACGTTGAAATGGGATGCTGAAAAGGAAATAGTGACCAATTCTGATGATGCTAATGAGTTTCTAACCTATAATTACCGTAACCCATGGAAGCTCTGATGTTCAAGTTATTTTGTCTGTTTAGAAAAGGCCTGATCACAACTGCCGGATTCCTGCTTTTATCGTCCTTTATTCTTGTGGGGAACAACAATTCAGGCCAGGAAAACCCGGCAGCGAACGACACTTCGAAACAAAAGGCCAACCTGGAATTGATTTTAAAAGTTTTGCCTCCCGATATGTTAAACGAAAACAGTTCGTTCGATGACAGGGGCAGGCTTTCGTTTTTGGACCGGACATTTACCGACTGGCTGGAACGGACCGGTGAACTGCCGCCCG
>CAYRBS010000371.1:0-2458 GCA_964422335.1 uncultured Mariniphaga sp.
GGGAATTTGTACGGAATAGAGGTGGTAAGGATGGAAACCGATGATGATGTATCCGATTCCTATTTTGTGTTTAACCCCGATCAATTTAACGATATAGAAATTATCGATTTCAGATAAGTTGGCCCCGGCCCAATCATTTCATAAAATACTGAACCGCCAGTTTGTATGAGTGGAAACCAAACCCCATGATACACCCGCTGCAAACCGGCCCAATAATGGATTTGTGCCTGAAATCTTCGCGGGTAAGTGTATTGCTTATATGCACTTCCACCACTTCTGTTTTTACAGCCGCAATGGCATCGCGGATAGCTACAGAAGTATGCGTATAGGCCCCTGCATTAATTATAATCCCATCGTACGAAAAACCGTATTCATGAATTTTATCTATAATTGCTCCTTCTGTATTCGACTGGAAATAAGTTAATTGTGCTTCAGGAAAATCTTTTATGAGTTTTTCGTACCAGGTTTCAAATGATTCTGAACCATAAATGGTTTCCTCCCTTTTTCCCAATAAATTTAAATTCGGCCCGTTGATAATCAATATTTTCATTATATTTCGATTTTAATTTTTGTTATGTAACTTTATGAATAAACGCACGTATGTGTAATTTACGATAATAAAGTTTTAGTTGATAGCAATATCAATATCAAAAATATTTAAATCTGTTGATTTAAAAAATTAAATTCTGAAAGATATGAAATGGGAAGAAAGTAAAAAAGGGTATGAAAACTACCTGAAACTTGAAAAATCGCTTTCACAAAATTCAATTTCGGCCTATATAAATGATATTAACAAGTTGGTAGATTTTTTGGCCGATAATAAAAAAAGGGTCAGTCCTGAAAAGGTAAAACTGGCACACCTGAAAAGTTTTGTCGAGTGGTTGAACGAGCGCGGGGTGAGCCCAAGAACGCAGGCGCGCACCATTTCAGGAATCAAATCGTTTTTTAAATATTTGCTGATTGAAGGAAAAATTACCAGCGACCCTACTGCATTGCTGGAGTCTCCCAAAATTGGCCGGAAACTTCCGGATATTTTGACGATGGAAGAAATTGATGAATTGATTGATGCTATTAATTTAGACAAAGCGGAAGGGCAACGGAACAAAGCTATGCTCGAAACCCTTTACAGTTGCGGGCTCAGGGTATCGGAACTGGTAAACCTGAAATTAACCAACCTTTTTTTCGACCAGGGATTTATTAAAGTGGAAGGAAAAGCCGATAAGGAAAGGCTGGTTCCTGTTAGCAACCGGGCAGTTGACGAAATTAACAAGTACATAAACGGGTACCGGAAAAACCTGAAAATACATAAAGACAGCGAAAACATTTTGTTTTTGAACCGCAGGGGCAAAAAACTGAGCCGGGTGATGGTGTTTACCATTATTAAAAACCTGGCGCAAAAAGTGAACCTGAACAAAAAAATCAGCCCGCATACCTTCAGGCATTCGTTTGCCACGCACTTGATTAACGGAGGTGCCGATTTAAGGGCCGTGCAGGAGATGCTCGGGCACGAATCAATACTGACAACCGAAATTTATACTCACCTGGATCGTGATTATCTGAAAGATACCATTCAGCAGTTTCACCCCAGGTCTTAAGTAAAGGATTAAATATAAATAAATTGAACAGGTGTTCCGTAAATCGGAGCACCTGTTTTTGGATATCTGCATTAAAAAAGAAATTATAACATTTTGTGCAAAATGTGTTAAGATAATGTTTAATCAGTTATCAAAACAGGGCAAACAGAAACGCTTTCCCCATGAAAATGGAAAAAAAGATTATTTTTGTAAACCGGTATAAGAAAAATGTTATAGTTTTATTAAGTTAATTATTAGGTAGTTATGAGAAATTTAGATTTAACGAAGTACGGAATTAACAACGTACAGGAAATTGTTTACAACCCATCTTACGACCAACTCTTTGAAGAAGAAACCAGGCCCGATTTGGAAGGTTTTGAAAAAGGACAGGTTACTGAACTGGGAGCAGTGAATGTGATGACCGGGGAATTCACCGGACGTTCGCCAAAGGACAAATACATTGTTAAGGACGACAAAACAAAAGACACTATCTGGTGGACTTCACCGGAATCTCCCAACGACAATAAACCTGTTACTCCCGAGGTATGGAATGAGCTCAAAGCAAACACAGTTAAACAACTTTCCGGGAAAAGATTATTTGTTGTTGATTGCTTTGCTGGTGCAAATGAAGATTCACGAATGAAAATTCGTTTCATTATGGAAGTAGCCTGGCAGGCACATTTTGTGAAAAATATGTTTATCCGCCCAACAGAGGAGGAATTAGAAAACTTTGAGCCAGACTTTGTTTCTTTAAACGGAGCAAAAACTGTAAATAAAAAATGGAAAGAACACGGTTTAAACTCAGAGGTTTATACTGTTTTTAACCTTACTGAGAAAATGCATGTTCTTGGTGGTTCATGGTATGGTGGCGAAATGAAAAAAGG
>CAYRBS010000372.1:0-1070 GCA_964422335.1 uncultured Mariniphaga sp.
AAAAAGAATACTATGAGTTTAGAATTAAAAAAAGATGCCAAATACGCCATGCTTGTTCCAACCAGTATGGGTACCAGAATCATTCCTGATAATGGACAACCGGTTCATGCAAGCGACAAATTTACCCTGTATGCAACAAGTGCCGAAACAAATGTTGCCAGCATTTCATCCTACCTGGGTTTACCGGTAAAAGTATTAACGGCTTTTGTAAAAGGCAGCCCCATTGCCCAATTCATAAAAAGCAATTTAAAAAGCCGGCACATGGACTACGAGGGGCCGGAAGTGGATCAAGGCAATCCCTGGGGGTATCGGCACCAGATCAATATTGCCGACAGCGGTTTTGGTTCGCGAGGGCCAAGGGTATTTAACGACCGTGCAGGGGAAGTGGGCCGCACCTTAAATGCAAAAGATTTTGATCTGGAAAGAATATTTGGCGAAGAAGGTGTTCAAATTGTTCACCTATCCGGTTTAATTGCAGCACTTTCGCCGGAAACCAGCCAGTTTTGCCTCGAGGTTGCCCGGGCTGCAAAAAAACACGGCACCCGCATTTCGTTCGATTTGAACCACCGCGCTTCTTTCTGGAAAGGCCGCGAAAAAGAATTGCGTGAAAACTTTACCGAAATTGCTTCGGTATCGGATATTTTAATTGGTAATGAAGAAGATTTCCAACTCTGTTTTGGTATCGAAGGTCCCCCCGCAGGCGGCGAGGGCATTAAAGCCAAAATCGACGGTTTTAAGGGGCTGATAATGCGCGTAAAAGAAACTTTCCCCAATGCTTCCGTTTTTGCCAATACCCTCCGTGAAGTAATTAGCGTGAACGAACACCTGTGGGGAGCTGTTATGTTGGAAGGAGATAACTGGCAGGTAATTGAGCCCCGCACCATCAGGGTACTCGACCGCATTGGCGGTGGCGACGGGTTTGTAGGGGGAATGCTCTACGGAATATTGAAAGGCTGGGAACCGGTAAAATGGCCGCAGTTTGGATGGGCTACAGGAGCCATGGCGGCAACCTTCCTGACCGACTATGCTCAACCTGCCGATGAAGATATGGTTTGGAGCATCTGGAAAGG
>CAYRBS010000372.1:1170-2457 GCA_964422335.1 uncultured Mariniphaga sp.
TAAAAAAATGATTTATTACGAAAAAGGCTCAACAGACACTGCGCTAACAGCAGACGACCTGAAACAGGGATTGTTCGAAGCCTTAAATAAAATAGGCAAAAAACAAAAAGTACTGGCCATTCCGCCGGATTATACCCGGTTGCCATCGCGGTCGGGTGAACTGACCGAATTTGCCTGGCAGTACTTTGGCGATAAACTTACCGATATTTTGCCGGCGCTGGGTACCCACTCCCCCATGACCGACGGTCAAATCAGTCACATGTTTGGCAGTACACCACGCCATCTGTTTCGCGAACACGACTGGCGCAACGATGTCATTACCCTGGGCACTGTTCCCTCCGAATTTGTAAAAGAAGTATCGGAAGGCGCTGTGGATTACTCGTGGCCTGCACAGGTGAATAAACTGCTGGAGGAAGGCGGTTTCGACCTCATTTTATCCATCGGTCAGGTGGTTCCGCACGAGGTTGTGGGAATGGCCAATTATAATAAAAATGTTTTTGTGGGAACCGGCGGCTCCGAAGGTATTAACAAAAGCCATTTTATAGGGGCTGCTTACGGCATGGAAAAAATGATGGGCCGTGCCGATACCCCGGTGCGGAAAATATTCAATTATGCATCGGACCACTTTGCCAGCCATTTGCCCATTGTTTATGTGCAAACGGTTGTGGGCCTCAATGCTGATGGAAAGTTACAAACCTACGGCCTTTTTGTCGGCGACGATTTCAGTGTTTTCGACAAAGCAGCAAAATTGTCGCTGCTGGTAAATTTTGAAATGGTGGAAAAACCATTGAAAAAAGTGGTTGTCTGGCTCGATCCTTCAGAATTTAAAAGCACCTGGCTGGGCAATAAAAGTGTTTACCGCACCCGCATGGCGCTTGCCGACGGAGGCGAACTCATTGTACTGGCACCGGCGCTTAAAGAGTTTGGGGAAGATAAACAAATTGACCTGCTCATCCGGAAATACGGTTACTTTGGAACTCCACACACCCTGAAGCTGGTGAAAGAAAATGAAGACCTCCGTTCCAACCTGGGAGCTGCGGCACACCTTATCCACGGTTCATCCGAAGGCCGGTTCAGCATAACTTACTGTCCCGGGAAAGGCAATGATAACCTGACCCAAAAGGAAATCGAAAGCGTTGGTTTTAATTATGCCGATATTGATGAAGTAACGGCAAAATACAATCCGGAAAAACTGAAGGACGGGTTTAACAAAATGCCGGACGGGGAAGAAATTTTCTATATTTCAAACCCGGCTATCGGGCTGTGGGCCTATAAAGACAGGTTTGA
>CAYRBS010000373.1:0-2453 GCA_964422335.1 uncultured Mariniphaga sp.
TCGGGAGTGGTTTCCCCCACTTTTATTTTCAGCATATCCTGGATGGCAAAAAGAAGCTGATTTTTGCCTTTCATGGCACAGGTGATGGTTTTACATATCCGGATAATGTACTTACCTGTTGGTTTGGTCTCCAGGAACGAATAGAAGGTGGCCGTTCCGTAAACTTCGGCAGCGGGAATGTCCATTTCGCGGGCAATTTCAACCATCGAATATTCTGAGAGGTATTTCTCGCGAAGGACCAGCCCCTGCATCACAGGAAGAAGGCTTTCGCGTCTCCTTCCATATTTTTCGGCCAGGTCTCTGATTAAAGTTTGTATAGGATCCATAAGCATTATTTAAATTATAAAATCGGTAAAAAAGTAGTTGTCATTCTAAAAATCGGTTTTCAAAAAATTCAGATGCTGTTTATTCCTTCCCCTTTTTAGAGGTGTCTTATGTTTAAAATAAACTGGGTATAAAAATAAGCAGATGATTAAAAAAAAACGAATACATTGTTGTGTAACATGCCTGTTGTTCAGCATGCTTTTGCCGTTCATAGTCAGGCTAAGAAGAAATAAGTTCATAGACATGACTTTTGTCAAAAAAAGCAGAATAGGGGTTTATAAAATAACTTCAATATTTTTCAAAAAAGATGAATTCCGGCGCAACCTTTTTTGCCTGATCCATGTCTATATTAATAGTGCCATGAATTTTTAACGCGTAACACTCAGCATGCCATGAAAACATTATCTTATTTTATTTTGCTTTGGGTATTTATTTTTGTTCCGCAGTTGGCCAGCGCTCAACTGGTCTCTGTTTCGGGTTATGTGAAAAACCATGTAACAGGAAATGCCATAAAAAACGCCTCTGTTTTTGAATCAGTCTCAGGTATTGGCACCATTTCGGGTGACGACGGGTATTATAAACTATTGCTAAAACCCGGCGAGCAGGATCTGATGGTTACCATTTCAGGATTTGAAACTTTTTCGATGAATTTCAGGCTTACCGGCGATACAACCATTACAGTGGGATTGATACCTTCGGATATTACAAGCCAGGATTTTGCTTCAGAAGAACAATCAGAAAAAAAATCATCCAAAACAAAAGGGAAAAGGTTGGAGGAATAACAGTAACTCCGTACTCTTTCACCCCACCACGTTGGATAGTCAACTTTATTCCTGTTGAATAATTACTCCCTGACTTTTGTCTGGTCGTGGTATCTGCATCAGGTTACACAGAGTAGGTACCAAATCTATGGCGTTATGTTGTTCGTTGATTACAGCCGGTGGAATTTGTGCACCATAAAACACCAGTGGAATATGCGACTGGTCGGTGTAATTTACCCGTTTGAATTTGTAGGATGGCTGCCACCCTTCTTTTAATAAAAAAAGAAAATCGCCCGAACGGTTTTTGGCATACGAATTATGAATAATCGAGAGCAAATCGTTGGAGGAGCTCCCTTGTTCCATTTGGTATGCCGGAATTGCTACCTGTACGGCTTCATACTGGTTTATAAAACTGGCGGCTTCATCCCGTATTTCATTCAGATTGATTTTATTTTTTTTGATTAATTCGTGATTAAGGTAAACCTGCTTATCGGAATAATGTTCTATCCATTTTTCTTCTCCGTAAGTAATGTTCAGGTACGAGGTAAGAAGTGCAATGGCGTTTTCGGGTGAAAAATGATCGACCGGGAGGTTAAATTCTTCTTTGAGGTAATTTACCGGGTACGATGCCGAGGTGTTTGCCGTGAGGAAAAACAACACATTATCTTTTCCGTACTTTTTTTCGGCAAAATCGATTAATTCGCCCAGGTATTCATCCAGGTACAGGTAACTGTCCTGCATTTCGAGCGATGCCGGGCCGAAGGTGTTATTTTCGTAATCCATAGATGAAAAAACGAAGGTGGCAAAGTCGGTAATTTCATCTTCTCCCAGGGGCTCGTTCTCCATCAGGTTGATGGCGAAATCTTTCATGATGAGGTTGGAGTAGGGGGTTGTTTTGAGCGGATTGAAATTTTCGGCCCTGCGGGTATAACGGCCCAGAGTGTGCGGGAAAGTATTCCATTTTTCAAAATAACCTTTTTCTAACGCGTAGTCATCTTCCACGCTTTCGGTATATAATTTTTGGGGCAACTTCAAAACCCAGTTACGGTGGCTGTACATATCCGGGTAATTTTCGCCATTGAAATCGCGTACCCAGTCGGGGAATGTATTGTAATAAAACGAACTTGAAACCATCCGCCCCTTTTCAGTATCGAGCCAAAAAGCCCCGTCGGCCGCATGTCCTGCTGCAAAAATTGCTGATTCGCGGTTCATCGCTGCGCTAAATACGCGGGCTTTTCCGTGAGAGAATAATTTCAGGTTATCAGTGATGGTATTCGAGAGCAGTTTTTTTGGGGAGGCGTTTCCCGCTTCGCTGTCGGCGCCTACCGTGAAATAGTAGTCATCTTCCGTACATTCCAGTTCTTTTCC
>CAYRBS010000374.1:0-2445 GCA_964422335.1 uncultured Mariniphaga sp.
TGAAATACATCACTCTGTTTCCGTAATTTCAGTAATGGGTGTTAAATCCAGTTTGCGGAATTCCACCTCGGATCCTTCGGCCTGAACAGCAATTTGTCCTTTGGTTGCGGTACAATCGTACCCGTAGTTCACCAGATCGTTATTTACCCATACTTTCACTTCGTCGTCCACGCATTCAATCACCATGTTGTTCCATTCGCCCACGGGATTTTCTGAATCGTCGGTGAGGTTCAGTATTCTTCGTTGCTTTCCCTCGGTAACTCCCCATTCCTCTTTGGGGCCGCGGCGTTCTTCCATATTGGGAACCGTAATGTCTTCCACGATGCACCAGAAATCGCCTGCATTTTCATGCATCATTTGCACCTCCAGCGATTTTGGGAACATTTTGTACAACGCCCGTGGAGTGGAGGCGTGTACCAGCACGCCGCAATTTCCGGGTTCTCCGGCAAAACGGTATTCCACTTCGAGGCGGTAATCCTGGTAAATAGAATCGGTGATCAGGTGGCCCCCGGGCGTGCCAAGGCTCACCAGCATTCCGTCGCGTACAATAAACGGATTGACGGCTCCGGTGTCGTCATCCAGCGCGGGCACATCTGCATGCCAACCGGTTAAATCGGTGCCATTGAAAAGGGACTGGGTTTCAGGCCCGGAACTTTTGCAGGACGAAACTGCAAATAAGATGCTTAAAATAAAGAGATTAATTTTCATTGTATTGGTTTTAATTATTGAAATTTTCATTATCCCATGACGTTTCCGTTGGGTTGAAATAATCTGCCCCATCGGGGCGTGTTTCCGGATTGTATGTTCCATTTCAATCCACAAATATTTCTTTCACTTTTTGGAAGAATTCTTTTTTCCGTTCAGAACTGATGTCCCAGTTTACGGGAACACTTTGATATCCTTCGTCAAAGCCTTCCCCCTCTCTCCGGAAATCGAAAAAACCCCAGGAAGCATAGGCTTTGGTGGCATTTACAAAGTTGTTTTCGGGTTTATCGTATGCGTAATGATCGTCTTCATTAAAAACGATGGGCATGGGCCGGTAGGAGGGGAGTGAACGCACCGTTTCCACCATTTCGGTAATCCGTTCAGGGTTGTGCACTCCATTACCGTGGATCAAAACGTAATCTGAAACCTCCACCACTTTATCGGGCGGGATGGAACCTCCGTTAAAACTGGTTGACACCAGCAGTTCCGGGGCTTTTTCTTTTATCCGTAATATCAGCTCGTGAATCCGGTCGTGTTTAATGATGGGATGTTCGTATTTTTTGTTGTCGCATTCGTTGGCCACTTCAATCAAGACATTGGTGAATTCGTTTTTCTGAATCCAATCCACCACATTATCCACTGCCGCAATCACTGCATTTTCATTGGCAAGTCGTTCGTCCTGTCCGAAATAGAAAATCCCCAGGATAACTGCCATTCCCAGTTCATCGGCTTTTTTAACGATTCGCTCCATGCGGTTGGCAAATGCAGGCCGCAATGTTCCATCGGATTCAAAGGCATTGTTTTCCCAGGGTTGGTTTGCCGAATATCCCTCGGGGCTGCCTCCCTGAAAATTAACGGTAAACGCCAGCAATCCGTGTTTTCGCCACTCAGGCATGGCTTTGATAAATTCCCTGGTGTTCCGTTCGGGATCCCATTCGCCCGTATCGGGGTATTCCCATTTGGCAACTGTTTCAGGGTTCAGATCATCGAAAACCCCCTGCACCATCCTCGAATTTGGCAAAAGTCCCTCCACCGGATACCCGTTCCATGTCCTCTCTTTGAAAGTCGGTTTTTCGTTGATATAAAATTTTTTGCCTTTTATGGTAACATGTGTTTTGGGAGAAAAATTCTCCGCATGAGCAGTGGATACTATCAGGAAGAAAACAGCAAAAAAAGAAAGAAACCTTTTCATATTCATAATTTTAGTTTGTAAAAAAAACGGACTCATGGTTATAATAAAAACAAAAATTGGTTTAACCGGAATTATCAGTGGTTTTTGTTAAAAAGCTGTTCATCGGCCCATTTAATGTATTGTTCCCAGTCGAAACCGGTTACACCATGCCCCCCGGTACGGATGTGGTAAGCCACGGTATTCCGGATGGGTTGGTTTACTTCGGGCATTTTTTCTGAAGGAATTCCTTTTTTACCGAAAAGCTCATAAACCGGGGTGGCATAGTATGCGGCCAGAAATTCGCCGCGCGGATCCGCCCACTCGTCATCCTCGGCGCTGGCCACATACACCGGACGGGGTGCTATCAGGGCAATCAGTTCGTGCTGGTCAGCAGGCAATGCGTCTTCGTACTGGTTGTAACTCATAAAATTCCGGGCAAACCAGTGTGGAAAACTGTTGTTGATACGTGCCACGGTTTCGCCGAACTGTCGTTTGGAGAGCGCTGCTCCACCGCATCCTGAGTTATTGGAAATAACACCGGCAAAACGTTCGTCGGTAGCGCCTGCCCA
>CAYRBS010000375.1:0-2428 GCA_964422335.1 uncultured Mariniphaga sp.
AACAGCCGTCAAACCTGATTGCCACAGGTATTGCAGGCATCGACCTGAACAATACGCTGGTTTCGGGGCAGAAAATTCCATTTTTTGCCGATCCCGACCAGCCATACAACCAGGTGATGGCCAATGTGGCACTTCGGGCAAAAGCCGATAAAATTATCCTCGGCGGTATGGGACTTACCAACGATGACTACCTCTATTTTAAAAATGTTTTTGACAACGCCGGGGCGCTCGACCGTATTATTAGTTTTGTAAACACAACGGAGAACCCGCCGGTAGAACGCCTTCTTGTTCCCGACATGGCGCTTACTGCAGCAGAGTATTTTGCGGTGGACCAGGACCAGAATGTACTGGTATTGCTTACCGATATGACACTGTTTGCCGATGCGCTCAGTATTGTGTCGAACCGCATGGATCAAATTCCGTCGAAAGACAGTATGCCGGGATCGCTTTATTCCGACCTGGCACGCATTTACGAAAAAGCGGTACAATTTCCGTCGGGGGGCTCCATTACAATTATTGCAGTTACTACCTTATCGGGCGGCGACATTACTCACGCTATCCCGGATAATACCGGGTACATTACCGAAGGGCAGTTATTCCTGCGCCGCGATGTCGAAATCGGAAAAGTAATCGTGGACCCGTTCCGTTCGCTCTCACGCCTGAAACAGTTGGTAATTGGGAAACAAACCCGCGAAGATCATCCGCAGGTGATGAACTCGGCCATCCGCTTGTATGCCGATGCAGCCAACGCCCGTACCAAACTGGAAAACGGGTTCGACCTAACCGACTATGATGAGCGGACATTGAATTTTGCCAAAGAATATTCAGACAGATTGCTTGCCATCGACGTGAACGTGGATACCGACACAATGCTCGATATTGCCTGGGAACTGTTTGCTAAACACTTTAAAAAAGCCGAGGTTGCCATCAAGGAAGACCTGGTTAATAAATTTTGGAAGAGTTAAACCAAATAAATTGATTTCGTGGCCATAAAATTTCAATATAATAAAACAGCTTTACAGACGCTCGACAAGCAGTTGAAGGTCAGGCAACGGGCATTGCCCACCCTGAAAAATAAGGAGTCGGCACTGCGTGTGGAGGTGAAAAGGGCCAAAGACAAGGCAGCTGCCCTCGAAAAAGACTACAACGGGCAAATAGCTTCCTATGAAAGTATGGCCCGGCTGTGGGGCGAATTCGATCAAAGCCTTATCCGCATCAGCGATGTGGAACTTTCATCCAAAAAAATTGCGGGCGTTTTTACTCCGGTGCTGGAAGAAATAAAATTCGAAACGGACACCAGTAACCTTTTTAATCAACCCGTGTGGTTTTCAGATGGAATGTCCATCATTCGAAAAATTGCAGAAATTGCCATCGAACGGGAAGTATTTCTGCGGAAAATGGAATTGCTCGATTTTGCCCGGAAAAAAACCACCCAAAAGGTGAACCTGTATGAAAAAGTGCAGATTCCGGGGTTTGAAGATGCCATCCGGAAAATTAAACGTTTCCTTGAAGACCAGGACAACTTGTCGAAATCGGCACAGAAAATTGTGAAAGACAGGCAGGAAAAACAACGACTGGAAAAACAAAGACAGGAGGCAGAGGTATGATTGTTCCGATGTATAAATACGCATTCCTGGTGTACCATTCTACCTACAAGGATTTCTTAAAAGATATCCGGAAGATTGGCGTGGTGCATATCAGCGAGAAAGACAACGAGCCTACTCCCGAGATGCAGGAACTTTTCAGGCACCTGACCGAGGTGAACAAAGCTTCCAAAAAACTGGAGATGCTTGAACCGGAAGATTCAGAAAGAAAACCCGGTTTCAAAACGGGGAAAGAGGTTTTCGACCGGTTGAAGGAAATGGAAAATGAGATGGAGCACAACCATCACCGGGTGTTGCAGCTCGAAAAAGAGAAAAAACAACTGCTGCCCTGGGGCGATTTCGACTGGGAGAAAGTGAATCAACTGGAGGAACAGGGAATCCAGATCCGGTTTATGTCGTGCCCTGTCCGGAAATACGATCCTGCGTGGGAAGAAGAATTTTATATCCGGGTAGTGGGCGACCTGGATGGTTATCGCTATTTTGTAAAAATTGAAAAAGAGGAAAAAGAAGGGGAGGAGAATGTTTTTGATGAAATTTCGGGCGCCGATGAACTGGTACTGCCCAATCGTTCGCTTGCCCAGGTGAAAGAGGAAATCAAAAAACTCAACAGCGAAGCAGCATCCCTGAAGAAAGAATTGCATCAAATTGCATCTTCCTGCAAATCATTACTGAAAGAATACCAGCAGGAAATAGAGAAGCAGCTCACTGAGCAGAATGCCCTTTTGCAAACTACCGAAGAGGTGGAAGGCAAAGTATTGTTGCTGGAAGGGTGGGTGCCTGAAACTAAAAAAGCCGAACTGGATGCTTACCTGGAGGAAAACCAG
>CAYRBS010000376.1:0-2425 GCA_964422335.1 uncultured Mariniphaga sp.
CTGAGAAAATGCATGTTCTTGGTGGTTCATGGTATGGTGGCGAAATGAAAAAAGGAATGTTCGCCATGATGAATTATTACCTTCCGTTAAATGGCATGGCTTCTATGCACTGTTCGGCCAACGTGGGCAAAGATGACGATGTAGCCATTTTCTTCGGACTTTCAGGCACAGGGAAAACAACCCTTTCGACCGATCCGAAACGCAAGCTGATTGGCGACGATGAGCATGGTTGGGACGACGACGGTATTTTCAATTTTGAAGGAGGGTGCTATGCCAAAACCATCAACCTCGACCCGGAAGCTGAACCCGATATTTACAATGCTATTAAACGCGATGCCCTGCTGGAAAATGTAACAGTGGACGAAAACGGAAAAATCGATTTTAGCGATGGTTCTATAACCCAAAATACGCGTGTTTCTTATCCCATTTACCATATCAAAAATATTGTAAAACCGGTATCAAGAGCAGGTCATGCCAACAAGGTAATTTTCCTTACCGCCGATGCTTTTGGAGTTATGCCACCGGTATCGAAACTTACTCCGGAACAAACCAAATACCACTTCCTTTCTGGTTTTACTGCCAAACTTGCCGGTACCGAGCGGGGTGTAACTGCTCCCCAACCTACTTTCTCAGCATGTTTTGGTGCTGCATTCCTTTCGCTTCACCCTACCAAGTATGGTGAAGAATTAGTGAAAAAAATGGATGAACACAATGCGGAGGCATACCTGGTAAACACCGGGTGGAACGGAACCGGAAAACGGATTTCTATTAAAGATACACGGGCCATTATCGATGCTATCCTCGATGGTTCTATCGAGAAAGCCGAAACCAAAGTTATTCCGGTATTTAACCTGGAAGTACCTACTGCACTTCACGATGTAGATCCGGGTATTCTCGATCCGCGTGATACTTATTCTGATCCCAAAGAATGGGAAGAAAAAGCCAACGATTTGGCAAGTCGTTTTATCAAGAATTTCGAAAAATATACCGACAACGAAGAAGGTAAAGCATTGGTTGCTGCCGGGCCGCAAATTGGCTAAACGGAAGCTTCCCTATAAAAATAAACCCTGCCCCGGAAGGCAGGGTTTATTCGTATAATGTTCTCTTCCTGCATATTTTTACGGTTCGTATTTCGCGTGGAATAGCTGTTTTTTGCAGGTTAAAAGGAAAAACAATTATTCATAAGTGTTGACAGATTCTATCTGTTTAAGCAATACCTTTTTTACACATTTCAGTAAATCAACATCCAGGTGTCCTGAGTAAATTCGAACCATATCTGTTACATTTCCGTCAATTATCAGGCCTCCCATAGCTGCATCAAAAAACATGCAATCGGTGTTGTTCCAAACCGCTTGCATGAGCGAGTTGAAATTTTCCAGGCTAAAGCGTTTGGGAATTGCAATATACCCTTCATGTTTATCTGATTTGTCGAGAAACAGACCTTCATCCGCAATTTCAAGCACAAAGCATTTGTTTACGGTTATTATTGCTTCTGGCTCGAGGTTGACCTTTTTGGTGAATTTTACCCCTTGTTTTATGAAACACTCCTGGAGCATTTGAAGGTGTTGGTAATCGGGGAAATTTTTAATACGGATGGCCGGGTAACGTTGGGTTTTAAACTCCAGGAAAGCACTGGCAGTATTTACTTTATTTTTTGCGCAAATATCAATATTTTGCGTAAATCGCAATGATTCTTCCAGCGTGTAATACCTTTCAGTAAACAGAAACAGTGAATTTGGCTCAGGTTTTTCAGGTACTCTTCCATAGTAATTGGAATAAGGCAAATTGGCTTCTGCAACCCAGGTGTGTGGCAATGTATTTGGTTTCACCCTTATAATCGATTCCTTTTTGATGATGGAACCGCATACTTTTAATAAATTATTTGTTTCCATGTTTTTAAATTTTAACGAACACAAGTTTTTTATTAATGATACCGTTTATCGTTAACTAAAGTTACGGGAAACCGGGCTAACAATTTATGTTGTACAAAATAATATTTAATAACTGCCTCAAAAAAAAGGCCCTCTTTCGAAGGCCTCTGGTATTGCTTGAACACTTTTGTTAGAATCTTTTTTCTTTAACGCGGGCTTTTTTACCTGTTAAACCACGCAGATAAAACAATCTTTTACGGCGTACTTTACCTCTTTTGTTTACAGTTATATTTTCAATAAACGGCGAGCTGAGCGGAAATATTCTTTCAACACCAATGCTCCCTGACATTTTGCGGACAGTGAAGGTTTTGGTGTTTTCGCTTCCCCTGATCTGAAGAACAACCCCACGGAAATTCTGAATTCTTTCCTTGTTTCCTTCCCGGATCATGTAGCTCACTGTAATTGTGTCACCGGCAGCGAATTTGGGATGTTCTTTTTCAACCCGAAATTCGTTTTCTACAAATTTTATTAAATCCATTTCTGAAATATTTTTT
>CAYRBS010000377.1:0-2424 GCA_964422335.1 uncultured Mariniphaga sp.
TTAAGATTTGTTTTACTGATTTTCACCCTTCAAATTTTTAACAGTATGCAGGCACAAATTAATCCATCAGCAGAAATCGAAACAATACTTCTTTCTGAAAACGGTTATTTCCCCAACAACCCCGATTTGCCGGTTTTGGTCTATAAAGATATCTTCCGTTTTACACAGTCTGACCCGGCATCAGAAATAGAGAATGTTTTTTCGGAAAACAGTTGGGGCGGCTCCTGGAGAAACGGTATTTACAGTTTTCAGCATTACCATTCTACCGCACATGAAGCGCTGGGAGTTTACGGTGGCTGGGCCGAAGTACAACTGGGCGGACCGGAAAATGAACCGGTACGGATACAAAAAGGCGATCTGGTGATATTGCCGGCGGGCACTGCGCACAAACGAATTGATTCGGGCGATGGTTTTGCAGTAGTGGGAGCTTATCCCGATAATCAAAGCTGGGATATGATGTACGGAAAAGAAGCTGAATTTGAAACAGCCAAACAAAATATTTCTGCGGTGCCGCTGCCAAAAAACGATCCTGTTTTTGGTAAAAACGGACAACTGTTTGAACACTGGAAACAGAAATAACAGGTTACTCCCTGCTGGTATAAAACCGTTCGAGGATTGAACCGTCGTTGGCCTCTTTCGACAACGATTCGATGGTATTTTTCGGTACATCGTTCACATCGAGCACAATCAGCCCGTCGAGGCAGTTATTGAACTTTGGATCGACGTTAAAGCCAATAATTTTGGCATTCAGTTTTATGTATTTTTTCAGCAGTACGGGCAGCCCCGAGTTCAGTTCGTCCAGGTCGCCAATAGCTTTGTCGAGCCGGTTAATATCGCGCTCCATATTTTCCATCAAAATATTTATATCGGGGTTGTCACTTTTAAATTTATAACTGTTGCGTGGTTTTACATACTGCGCCATTTTCCAGTTCAGGTGGTTTCGCATGATGAAACGGATAATCAGGTCTTTTGAAATACGCGAATAGTTGTTGCTAATGCTCACCGGGCCAATCAGGTACCGGTATTCCGGGTTTTTCAGCAAAAAGTACAAAATCCCCTTCCATAAAAGAAACAACGGCATCGGTTTCCGCTGGTATTCTTTAATAACGAATGAACGTCCCAGCTCGAGGCTTTCGGCCAGGATGGGCTTAAAATCGGCGCTAATGCGAAAAAGCGAATGGATGTAAAACCCGCGCTTGCCGTACTGATCCAAAATCTCTTTCCCCTTTCCAATACGGTAAGCCCCCACAATGCGCTCCTGTTCATTGTCCCAAATAAACATCTGATTGTAATACAAATCGAATTCATCGATATCGATGCTCCGGTTTGTCCCCTCTCCCACCTCACGGAAGGTAATTTCGCGCAACCGTCCGATTTCCGTTAAAATGTTGGGCATTTCGTCCGAAGGTGCACAAAAAGCCGTGTAATTTTTTAAATTGAAAAGCGTGTAATCCGGTTTAATTTTCTGAATTTCTTCCAGTATTTTTTCTTTGGGAACCGGGTCGATAATTGTTTCAGGTTTGGGATGGGGTTTCAGGTTGTAATTAAAAAACCGCTTTACTTCCAGGTTCGATTCCATGCAGTAAGTTTTTGCGCGGATGAACCGGCCAAACTGGTACACATCGCTAAACTTGTCCTGGTCTTCAACTTTAATGGGCGTGCCAATCCGTAATTTAATGGTTTTATGCTTTTTACTCAGCAGCTCAGAGGGCAGTCGTACCTGCCGCAGCGATGGATGGATTTTAGCAAAAAGATGGAACAGCCGGCTGTTGGTTCCCTGGAAATATGCCGGTACCACCGGAACCCTTGCTTTTTTCACAAACTTCACCATGGGAAATTGCCAAACCTGGTCGGTAACAGACTCGAACGTACCGTAGGAACTCAGTTCCCCGGCCGGGAACAGGCACAAACCTCCTTCGTTTTGAAGGTGTTGAATCGACTCCGTAATTCCTTCATTACGCACATTGGAAGTTTCTGACGGATGGGCAAACGGATTGTCGCTGATAAAAAATCCGGCAACCGGATCCACTTTCTGGAGAAGAAAATTGCCGATAACTTTTACATCCGGCCGTACTTTCGACAGGTATTTAACCAGCAACAAACCGTCGAAGCCGCCCAGCGGGTGGTTGGCCACCACAATGAAAGGGCCTTTCTCCGGAACCCGTTTCAGCTCGTTTTCATCAAATTCAATTTTAAATTCAAGGATACGGATAATTTCATCGATAAACTCGATTCCCTCCTTGGATGCAATTTGCTCGTAAATCTTGTTCAGTTTTTTGAACCGGAGAATGTACATCAGGAACTTGGCAAAATATTCACCGCCAAAATAGGCAAGTGCAGGTGGCGCTTTAAAAATGTCCTTAAAATTTAATAATTCCATTTGAACTTAATTGCGGTTTCCGTTAAAACCTTACCAGGTATTCA
>CAYRBS010000378.1:0-2423 GCA_964422335.1 uncultured Mariniphaga sp.
AATACAACCCGGCCAGTTCCTGGTGCAATTCATTTTTGGTGGAAAGAATATTATCGATGGTATCGTAATACAACGAAAGTTCCATCATGTATTCAATCAACGATATTTCGCCGGCATCGAGCGCTTTTTTCAGCAAATGGGTTGAATTGACCGATTCCAGCACTTCCGTGTAATCAGCCAGCGTTTCCTGCAGCCGTTGGGCCTTTTCGTAATGGGTTTTCAGCCGGTTGTAACTTTGCACCCGCGCATCGGCAGCCACTTCTTCGGCAACTTTTTGCTGCAAACGGGCCAGTTTTACCGTGTTTTTATTTTCCCACAGCGGAATACTCACTCCCAGCGCAATTCCTTTGAATGCCTCCCCCTCAACCGATTCCGACATGTAGCCGGTTGAGAATTTCGGGAGGTTCAGTGCTTTGGTCAGTTTAATCTGTTTTTCACGCATTTCCATATTCTGCGAAACCTGTTGCAGCAGCGTATTTTGCTTTTCGTTTTCGGCAAACCAGTTATCAAAATCAAGCGGAAGCTGAACATCAGAAAATTCGTTTTGATCGAAATTAACTGGAGTCCCTCCGTTGAGTCGTTTCAGTTCGGCAAGCAAAGTTTCCCGCTCGGTTTCATTTTCCTGCAAAGCTTTTCGGGCGTTCAGTAAGTTCAGCTGCGCCTTGTTTTTTTCTATGATATTGGTTTCGCCGTTCTCGAATTTCGCACTGTACGCCTCCGAAATTTGCCGGGCATGCTGCACCCGTTTTTCCAGTTCGTCGTGCATCGCGTTCAGGTAAATCAATTCGGTGCAAATGGTTTTTGCCTGAAACAGAATGTTTTTTCGTTTCATCTGAAAGTCCAAATCAGCCTGTTTGTTTTGCACGTTGGCAATTTGCTTTTTATATCCGTAAGAAGTTGGAAAATCGAACGACTGCGACACCACAAAATCCTGTCGTGTTCCCATTGCTGCCGGGTCGCCCCACAAATAGTGAAACTCCACTTCCGGATTTTCCAGGTAGATGCCTGTTTTGTTTTCCACCTTCTGTGCTTCATTCAAATTGCGGTGGGCATTCAGCGTGGTGTTGTTTTGCTCAATTTCGGAAAGCACACGTTCGGTTTCTTGCTGTGCCAGAATTCCAAGCGGCAACATCAGTAGTAAGCTATTTATGATTATCCGGTTCATTTTTTTCATTTTTTTGAATTAAACTGTACACGATTGGAACAACGAAAATATTGAGCAGTGTGGAAGTCAGCAGGCCGCCAAGAATCACTTTTGCCATGGGGCTTTGAATTTCGTTGCCGGTGGCATCGCCGTTCATTGCCAGCGGGATGAGTGCCAGCGCTGCCGTTAAAGCGGTCATTAATATGGGATTTAACCTGTCAACCGACCCTTTGATGATGGTTTCGTGAAGCGAGGTTCCTTTCGATTGCAGGTGTTTATAATTGGAAACCAGCAGGATTCCGTTTCGGGTGGCGATGCCAAATAATGTGATAAACCCGATGATTACCGGGATGCTGATAATTCCCGTGGTGAAATAGATGGTGAAAACTCCGCCAATAAGTGCCAGCGGCAGGTTCAGCAGAATAATCCCGGAGAGTTTTGCATTCCGGAATTCCTGAAAAAGAATAAGGAAAATCAACAAAATTGACACCAGCGAAGCAAACAGCAACGTCCGCGATGCACGGGCTTCGCTTTCAAACTGGCCGCCGTATTCAATGCGGTAACCCTCCGGCAAAACAATGTTGGTGTTGATTTGCTCTTTAATATCGTTCACCACGCTTAACAAATCGCGGCCGGCAACATTGGCCGAAACCACAATTTTACGCTGCACGTTTTCGCGGCTGATGGAACTGGGGCCGGAAGCCGAAACAATATCGGCCACCTGGTTCAGCGGGACTTTTTTACCGTCGTCTGTTTCAATCAGCGCATTTTCAATTCCTTCCCTGCTTTCGGTGTAATCTTCGTTCAGCCTGACAATGAGGTCGAAACTTTTTTGTCCCTCGTAAATATCGCCCACTTTTTCGCCGGCAAAAGCTGCATCTACAAAATGGTTAAAGCGGTTCAGCGAAATTCCGTAACTGGCCAGCATGTCGCGTTTTGCACGAATCTGAATTTGCGGGATTTCAATTTGTTGCTCCACGTTCACATCTACCAGCCCTTCAATTCCGGTTAACGAATTTTGAATTTGATTCCCGAGTTGAAACATTCGGTTAAGGTCGGTGCCAAACAATTTGATGGCAATATTCGCGCGGGTTCCGGAAAGCATGTGGTCGATGCGGTGGCCCAGCGGCTGACCAACTGTTGAAGCAATTCCGGGAATGGAAGCCAGCGTTTGACGCACGTCGGCCAGAAATTCTTCATTGTCCCGCTCATCGAGTTCGTAGTTTACATCCACTTCGGCACTGTTGGTGGTTTGTGAATGTTCATCCAGCTCGCCGCG
>CAYRBS010000379.1:0-2423 GCA_964422335.1 uncultured Mariniphaga sp.
AAAAAAACAGCGGACTGCCTGAATCCGGAAATTCAATAACCTGCGAACAAAACCATCCCTTTATGCATTGTATTAACTTTAACGATTCAATAAACCGTTAAAAATTGATAAAAGAAAAAAAACAAATTTTAAACAGCTTTTAAACATTTTTCTATTACAATGAGACGATACAATTTTTTGTTATTGCTATTATTCGGGGTATGTTTTCATTTTGGGGGAGTAACGCAGGACAGGTTACCCGGTGATTCAGTGGACAGATTTGTCAGGGACACAACCGCCCTTTCAGGGGAGATTGACGAAGTGACGGTCAGCGCTTTTCGCACACCCTACAACCTGTTTAACACGCCGGCGCCCATCAACTTAATTGCACCAATACAGTTGGAAACAGGCAGTGCGCTGAACCCGGTGGAAGCGCTGAACCAGGTCCCCGGGGTTTTAATGCACCACGGAACACTGTCCACCAACCGCCTGACCATTCGCGGGATTGGGTCGCGGACACCTTACGCCACCAACAAAATAAAAGCCTATTTTGGCGAAATTCCCCTTACCAGCGGCGACGGGGAAACGACCCTCGAAGACCTTGAAAACCCTTCCATCCAACGGGTGGAAGTTATCAAAGGCCCTTCGTCCAGTTTGTATGGCGCCGGATTGGGCGGCACCCTTCTTTTTCACCCCAAAAGCGTACAACACGACTTTGTCCGGCATCAAACCACTGTTGCTTCGTTCAATACGTACAAAAACACCTTGTCGGCAGGTATTAAACAAAAAAACCTGGACATTTATGCCCTGGGGTCCATTTTGAACAGCCAGGGGTACAGGGAAAATAACTCCACCAACCGCGCGAACCTCATGCTCCATTCCGGGTATTCGGTTTCCGAAAAAGTAAACCTGGAAGCATTGGTGAAAGTTACCAAAATGAAGGCATTTATTCCCAGCTCCATCGACTATGACACCTTTATGGAGAATCCGGAACAAGCGGCTGCCAACTGGAAAGGCATTGAAGGCTATGAAGCTTACACAAAAGGCCAAATAGGACTTTCGCTGAACGTTCTTCCCGGTAATCGCAGCAAAATTTCGCTGGCTGGTTTCGGAAGTTTTCGCGATGCAGATGAACCACGCCCATTCAATTTACTACTGGAGAATTCGGAATATTTGGGCTGGAGAGGCTACTACCAGAAAACGATTGACAATGAAGTAGCTAAAATGACTTTTACATCGGGGCTCGAATTTTTTCGCGAGAATTACAACTGGTCCACCTGGTCGAACGAAAACCCCGATGAAGCGCTTTCCGACAATAAGGAAAAACGTTCGTACGAAAACCTGTTTGTGCAAATGGAATCGAATTTCAGCGACAAGTTTTTCCTTTCTGCCGGAATCAACGGCAACCTGACGCGCTTCGATTATATCGACAATTTTCCGGATGATGGTGATAAATCAGGAAAACGCTCTTACCAACCGGTACTTTCGCCCCGTATTGGCGCCAACTACATGGTTTCTGATGTTCTTTCATTTTTCGGAAATGTGAGTCATGGTTTTTCCACCCCGTCTTTTGAGGAAACGTTGCTTCCCGAAGGACAGATTAACCCGGATATTAAACCCGAAAGCGGATGGAATGTGGAAGCCGGATTCAGGGCCGATTTGAATAACCGGCTCCGTGCCACCATGAGTTACTATCGCATTTACATAAAAAACCTTTTGGTAGCCCGCCGCACCGGGGAAGATGCTTATGTGGGCGTAAATGCCGGAAAATCATTACATCCCGGACTGGAATCGGAAATCAGATGGTCGGTTTTAAATCCAGGGGCTTTCCCGTCGCTAATTTTCAACGGGAATGCAACCATTGCCAACTACCATTTTCAGGATTTTGTGGATGGCGACAACGATTATTCGGGAAACCTGCTGCCAGGAACCACCCGCACTACCTGGCTGTTGGCGGGAAACTACCAGCCGGTTAAAAATTTTGGCATCAGGGCCTGGCACCGTTACACCGGGAAAATGCCCGTGAACGATGCCAATTCAAATTTTACCGATCCTTTTGGAATTTCCAATTTAGAGCTCATGTACACCGGGAAAACCAGCGCTTTAAAAATTGAAATTAAAGCAGGCATCCAGAATGTCTTCGATGTGCACCATGCCACCATGCTGGCAGTAAATGCACCGGCATTTGGCGACAGTCTTCCCCGCTACTACTACCCGGGAAACCCAAGAAACTATTTTGTGTCGGTGTTGCTGGGGTGGCGGGGACTTTGACTTTCCAAGTCAAAGTGTTGGATTTAGAAAATCCAACTCCCGGGAGGTCCGATTCACCTCAAATTCTCAAACAATTTAAAACTTAAGTGGTTAGATCAAAGTGAAGAACAAAAAAAGCAGAGTTATGAAAGCACTGATTCTTATCGACATTCAAAACGATTTTATTCCCGGCG
>CAYRBS010000380.1:0-2407 GCA_964422335.1 uncultured Mariniphaga sp.
AAAAAATGGTTTAAAAACGCAATCACGGATTTGGTTTCTTTTTTTACAGAAAGAAACAAGCCGTTGATGGTTTCGGTGGTTGGATTGTTTTGGGGGACTGATTCCAGTTTTTTTAATTTTTTGTATAAATCGAAGGCATGAAGGTGTTTGCAGGGTGCGGCCATTTTGTGTGCAGTTTCAGATACGGTATCCCGGTCATTTTCATCAATGGCATTTTGAATGGTTTTTAAACCTTCTTCTGAAGTTTTAATAAAAAGCAGAATCATTTCTTTCAAAAAAGCGGGATCCCCGTTCCCAAGCTGTTCCAGTTCGGAAGGATTAATTTTCTGCGAAGTTACAGGTTCAGTACCTGGGGTGTCTTCAAGGAGGGGGAGCATGGCTTCAAACAGGTCATTTTCTGAAAAGGGTTTCAATAAATATCCGGCCATGCCTGCATCGGTACATGCCTGCCGGTCAATTTTTTTGTCGGATGCTGTAACCGCAATTATTTTTGCCCGGGGTTTTTGGGCCACAATTTCTTTGCTCGCTTCAAGGCCATCTTTTTTGGGCATTCGCATGTCCATTAAAATGATGTCGAAATCTCGGGATAAAGCAGCAGAAACCGCATCTTCCCCATTGGCTGCTTCCTGGTAAGCAATGCCCCACTTGTCGAATATGGTTTTCAGCACAAAGCGGTTAAACGGTTCGTCGTCGGCAATCAGAACTGAACAGTTCCTGAAATGATCCGGAATTTCCGGAATGCTGGATTTTTTCTTTTCAATTTTCTCCGGATTTCCCAGGGTATATGGAATGGAAACAAACATGGTGGTTCCTTTTCCCGGCTCGCTTTCAACCGATATGGTACCGCCCTGCATTTCTGCAAGTTTTTTTACAATGGCCAGTCCCAGGCCAGTTCCGCTGTATTTTCTGCCGGTTTCATTTTCTGCCTGTACAAATTCATCAAAAATAATTTGAAGGTTTTTTTCTGAAATGCCTATTCCTGTGTCTTCCACCTGGAAATGGAGCATTATATTTTGATTGTTTTTGCTTTCGGCCTTCACCCTTAATACCACCTCTCCGGTTTCGGTAAACTTAACCGCGTTGCTCACCAGGTTAATTAGAATCTGTTTTAACCGCAACGGATCGCCCACCAGGGCTTCGGGCAAAGGTTTTTCCGGGATGAAGTTCAGGGTGATGTTTTTTTTCCGGGCTTCAATTCCTTGTACACTTACCACTTCGTCAAAAACATCTTCGGGCGCGAAATGAACAGCATCAAAAGATATTTTTTTTGCCTGTATTTTGGAAAAATCGAGTGTGTCGTTAATAATTGATTTCAGATGACTGGCCGAACGGGTTAAAACCGCCAGCTGTTGTTGCATTTTTCCACCTGAAACCTGTTGGGTTAACTGTTCCGACAGGCTGTAAATGGCATTTACAGGGGTACGCATTTCGTGGCTCACATTGGCTGCAAATTGCTCTTTGGCAAGGGCCAGTTTTTCTGCTTCCTGCTTGGCGCTTTTTAATGCCTGCTGGTAGGCCCTCGATTTTTTTTGATAGTTGAACAAAAGGAAAATAACAGCAAGCAGCAATACAACCGCTGCTGCTGAAAACATGGCAAGGCGTTTAAATGTTATTTGTGCCAGCCGGTTGGCTTCTTCCGTTTTGGACATACGTTTCCGGGTTTCAAAATTTTCGCCCCAAACAATCAGCTGGTTTAACTTTTTCCCAATTTCACCGTTCCGTTCAATTAATTCCGATTCAAGAATATTGATTTGCGCATCTTTTTCTTTCATCGTTGATTCAAGCGTTTGAATCTCATCCCTCAATTCAGCCAATTCCATGTTGTTTTCAACCAGCAGGGTGTCAACGCTCACTTTATTCCCGCCAAAAATGCTCCTGAAAAACCCCTTTTCTTCCGTTTCTGTAATGATGGTATCTACTGCCGGTCCTTCCAGTTTTGAATAAAGTTCGGTGAAAGCCGGCTCCATTCCCTGGGATGAATGATGCAGGTTCAGTACCCCCTGCCATATTTCAAGCTTTTCAAAGGCCAGGGTATGAAAAGAGTCAACCAATGTGCTGTATTCGGGTGGGGCGGTTCGTTGAAGTTCGTTCAGATTTTCGGTAACCGTTTCGTTCACTTCGTGATAGGGGGTCAGGTGTTGCTCGTTGTTGGTTAAAATGTACAAACGCACGGCATTTTCTACCATATCCAAATCAGAGGCGATGTCTTTAATTACAAACAACTGGTAATCGGGACTGGCTTCCTGCTGAACCGTGAAAATAATTTTTGAAAGGCTTTTATAGGCCAGGTAACCGGTTGCTATAACCGACGTTGCAATGACAACTGACAGCAAGGTTACCTGAAATTCAATTCTTAATTTAGCCATTTGGTATTTATCGTTTCTTTTAACAACGAATGGTCCTTGTG
>CAYRBS010000381.1:0-2388 GCA_964422335.1 uncultured Mariniphaga sp.
CCCAACCAAACAATAGAGAAATAACCCAACTTGTTGGGTTGCACATACGTTATGCTTCATGCTGCAAAAGACCTACTACAAATGAAAATGAGAAATAAGATTTTATTATTAGTTACAATAATCTCAGTTTGTGTTCAAGCCCAGAATATTGACAATTCAGGTATTGACTTGCAGACATTGAGCCTGAATGAAATTCCTTCTCAAATAAAAATTAAAGGGAATTTATTGATTGCGAAAAAATGGCAAGATAAGAACGGAGAGAATATTTTAATTGTTTCAAGAAAAGGGCCATTGAAAGAAACATCTTATGAATTCGAATTTTCAGGAGATGAAAGGTATGCTGAACTATTTGGAGAACAATACATAAAAAAAGCTGACAAATACGTATTACTTTGGAATATCTATGATTTTGAAAGGAATTGTCCTTTTGACTTATATCTTGGACTTTTGCCAAGCTCGACGAGTATTACAGATTTGGATAACAACGGGATTACGGAAACGACTTTAATTTACAAACTTACTTGTCGTAGTGACATTTCACCTTCTATAATGAAAATTCTTATGCACGAAAATTCAGTAAAAATGGGATTAAGAGGCATAATGGCTATGAGAGGCAATGACAAGAATAAAGAAACGGACTTTGAACCAAATATGTCTAAAATCGACACGACAGGTTTAAATGAGTTTGAACAAATTCTTGAATTGTATGGCAGGTATGAAAATGAAAAAGACTTTAAAGGAAAACCTATTGAATTTTTGGATTTCGCTAAAAGTCAATGGTTAAAATTTATTGAAAAAGACGAATTTGAACAATTATAATAAAGCACGAAAGCATAACAAAGTACATATTGCAGGGCGGGGTTTGGTGGTACGCCAACTGCGGATTCTCGTTTCGCAGTTCCATGTCCGCCAGCTGGCGGACAGGAACGCTCTTCGAAATCCGCAACGACAACTTGCAATTTACCGTTAACGCCAATTATAAAACCAAGATAAGTAATGCTTAAAAAAGGATTTTTAAAACCAAACTTGACAATTGCAAAAATTGGAAGAAAACAATTTTGGTTTGGTTTGGTCTTTGGACTTTTTATTGCTTTCCTAATAAATCTCCTTTTAAATCATTCAAGAGAAATATTACGACTAACAACTTTCGAAAGGGACGCTTATATTTTAACATACAGAGAATTTAAGTTATATGATTTATTCTTTGCTGCATTTTCTTCAAGTCTTGGGTTTGGATTTGCAGTAATTTGTTGGTTTTATGTATCAAACAAAAACAAAGGGAAAAAATATCTGACAACGTTTGTAGCTTCAACTTCCTTTTTCATAACCTTTTTAGCCTTGGCAATTGTTGCCAGATTTGGTTCTGTCCTTTCATTAGTAGTCTATAATCTTTATGGATACGATAACCACTTGGATATTTTGAAAGACTTTTGGTTGTTACTAATTCTTATTCCAGTTTATATCTTTTTTGCAAACTGGAACTCAATTCGACTTCTATTTAAAACAAAAAATTGGGTGCTTATCTCTGTAATTATATTCCTTTTAAATACAGTGCTTTTGTATAAAACAACGAGTATAGACAGAAATAAATTAAACCAAATTTATTACACAAGAAATAAAGACCGAATTGAATTTATCGACAATGAAATACATAACGCAAATCAAATAGGGATTAACATTTCGGACTCAACAAAACTTGTTTTACAAAAAAAGTATGCGGAAAGGACAACAAATCTTGTTGCTCAATTAAAGGAAGCTTTTAAAACAAATTCCAAAGTTCCATTAGAGACTTTAATTCTTGAAAAGATTGTAATTCATAATCGAAACGAGCTGCAATACACCTGGCACAGAAACATTGACAGTACAGAACAAAATTGGTCTTACGCATTACCTGAAGAAATTTATTTTCAAATTTTAAAACATGACATAAAAAGCCCTGAAACTAAAATTCTTTTTGAAATATTATCTGAGCAAATTTCAATCTTCACGGCTAAAGATATTGACTGGATGGAACATGGGAATTATTCACATTTGGAGAGAGAAAAATATTATTTTAAGAGGGCTATTTTAAGAAAAACTGAAACCATACAAAGCAGACTAAAACAGGTCGTTGAAATACTTAATTCCAATGAAAAATATAAATACTATCATTATCTCATCCCTGACTTTGAGTTTGATATGAAAAGAGGACAAAAAGAATATAAAATAGAAATAACAGGCGTTAATAAAGTGTAAATTTAATAGCGGGTTCGGTGGGTGTTCCAACGTTGGATTCACGCCCAATTATCCGTTCCTATCGGACGGACAATCGCACGCAATCCGCAACGACAACTTGCACTTGGCCGTTGTGTGCTATTGTAAAAAGAGACCGTGCATAAAATGAAAAGA
>CAYRBS010000382.1:0-2385 GCA_964422335.1 uncultured Mariniphaga sp.
TCTGGCGTTACTTCGCCTGGTCGAACCAAACGCTGGCAACCGTGGTACTTTGGACTATCACTGTTTACCTTGTCAAATACAAAAAAAACTTCTGGATTACCCTAATTCCTGCATTGTTTATGACGGCAGTCATTTCAACTTATCTGTTCCTGGCTCCCGAGGGTTTTCATCTTTCAAAAGAAATTTCCTATTCGGTGGGGATTGGAATTACAGTTCTGTCATTAATTCTTTTCATCATCTGGTACAGAAATGAAAGGAAAATGATATTAAATTCATTATAAAAACAATAAAATGGACAGAAGAAAATTTATTCATTATTCAGCAGCTGGAGCTGCCTTTGCTGCAACTGCCAATAACGCAATATCTGCTGAACATGTAACGATGAATCAGGGGTTCGTCAATAAAGAACTTAGTGTTACTTCTGAAATTGATGTTTTAGTTGTTGGAGGAGGAACTGCAGGCACGATTGCCGCTATTCAGGCTGGCAGAGCTGGTGCAAAAACACTTTTGGTAGAACGGGGCAGCCAACTTGGTGGTACTACGACAACCGGGGGCGTAGCTTTCCCGGGAATTTTTCATGCCTGGGGAAAACAGATTATTTCCGGAATTGGTTGGGAATTGGTTATGAATGCGGTTTTGCTTGATGGTGGGACTTTGCCTGATTTTTCTATGGAAATCAATAATACAACTGTGCGTCACTGGCGGCATCAGGTACATGTAAATCAGTTTATTTATGCACTGCTCGCTGAAGAAAAATGTGAAGAAGCAGGTGTTGAAATTGCTTATTATGAATTTCCAAAGTCAATTACAAAAATTTCAGATGGCTGGCAGGTCGATAGTCTGGGATTTGGCACAAGGCGTCGTGTGTTGTGCAAACAGATTATTGATTGCACGGGCGGAGCTGAGGTGATTGGAATTTTAAACTTACCCAGACTCCGTGACGAAGAGACACAGCCTGGCTCTATGTTGTTTAAATTGGATAATGCCAACAACCCGGGACGGGCAAATGGTCCCGGGACAGGCACACTGGATGCGCTCTATGTTCATGGAGCTATTTCAGCCAATTCCCGAACGGTTACTGCTGCTAACCTGACGGGTCGGAAGGCGATACTTGAGAAAGTTAGAAAAGAGAAGAAACGTTTGATGCACATGCAGCCCGAAACTGCCTTTCGTGAAAGTTACCGGATTGTAGGTGAAACAATAATTACTGTCGATGATTATACTTCAGGGCGAGTATTTGATGATGCTATTTGCTATGCTTTTTATCCGGTAGATTTGCATACCAAAGATGGCGTAAAACCTGAACCTCTGGCAAAGGGTATTATTCCAACAATCCCACTTTCAGCCCTGGTTCCAAAAGGCAGTAAAAATATTATTGTTGCCGGCAGGTGTGTTTCCAGTGATAGACAAGCAAATTCCGGCCTGCGTGTTCAGGCACCATGCATGGCAATGGGGCAGGCTGCGGGCGTTGCAGCCGCATTGGCAGCTGGTAACAATACAACACCACTTAAAGTACCACTCAGAGATATAAGGGAAATGCTGGTTAATCACGGGGCAATAGTTCCAGGATATAAAAATTAAAAACAAAAATTAAATGAACTAATTCATTAATTATTAAAAAACTGTTATGACTAAATTCAAACTCTCCCTCATGATGCTCCTCCAATACATGATGTACGCCGTTTGGTGGGTACCGCTGGCGGCATATCTTACTAATCTTGAAGTTGGGAGCACCCAAAAAGCGCTAATTTTAAGTTCGATGGCCATCGGCTGCATGGCATCGCCCCTGGTGGGTATGCTGGCCGACCGGTTTTTCCCGGCGCAAAAAGTACTGGCAGGTTTGAATTTCATTCATGCTATCATGTTGCTTTGGGCTGGTACAACAAGCAACCCCGATGTCCTGTTTATTTGCCTGTTGCTGGCCATGCTGGCTTACATGCCATCGTGGAGCCTCACCAGCGCCATTGCCATGGCACACCTGCCTTCCGAAGACTTTCCCAAAATTCGGGTGTTTGGTTCCATTGGCTGGGTGGTTTCGGGCATTTTCAGCATCATTTTTATCCGCTTTTTGAACATCGACTTCGACGGGACGCACCTGCCTTTCTATTGTGGTGCAGGAGTGAGCCTGGTTGCCGTTTTTACCAACGTAACCCTGCCCAACACACCACCGCTGGCCAAAGGCCAAAAAGCTACCCTTATCGATGCTTTCGGATTGCGGTCGGTGCAACTGATGAAAGATCGCAACTTTGCCATTTTTATCGCTCTTTCGTTTCTTTCCATGATTCCCTTTGCCATGTACTACTCCTATTTTTCAGAGTTTTTGCTGAATATCGAAACCAAATACATTTCCGTCACCATCAACTGGGGCGTACTGGCCGAAATGGG
>CAYRBS010000383.1:0-2382 GCA_964422335.1 uncultured Mariniphaga sp.
ATGGAAGGTTCTTTTCCGCGGAAGTTTTTATAAACTTCCATGCCTTCGTCGGCGCCACATTTTTCAAGAAGTGTACGAAATTTTGCCGCCACTTCCTGGTTGAAAATATCACCGGTTTCCTTGAAGGCATAAAATGCATCGGTGTCGAGCACGCCGGCCCAGTAATACACATAGTAACCGGCAGAATACCCGCCGCTGAAAATATGTGAGAAGTAAGTACTGCGGTAGCGGGGAAGAAACTCCGGAATCAGTCCGATACGGTCCATTGAAGCTTTTTCAAAAGCGCGTACGTCTTCAATTTCGGAATCTTCGGTAGTATGGAAATCCATGTCGAGCAGTGCAGCCGCTACGTATTCCCCGGTTTCGAATCCCTGGTTAAATGTTCCGCTCATTTCCAGTTTTTCAATCAGTTCATCCGGAATCGGTTCGCCGGTTTGGTAATGGGTTGCATACGTTTTCATCACTTCGGGTTCGGCAGCCCAGTTCTCCATAATTTGAGACGGCAATTCCACAAAATCGCGCGACACACTTCCGGCAGTACGGTCGTACGGGCCGTCGGAAAACAAGCCATGAAGGGCATGTCCGAATTCATGAAAAAAGGTGCTCACCTCGTCAAAACTGAGGAGCGCGGGAGTATCGCCCGAAGGCCGGGTGAAGTTCATCACAATGGTTCCAATGGTAGGAATGCGTTCGCCATCGCGATAAGTAGCATTCCGGAACTGGGTGGACCACGCCCCTACCCTTTTTCCGTCACGCGGATGGAAATCCATATACAAAACTCCCAGCTGTGAACCGTCGGCTTCCAGCACTTCGTAAACTTCTGCTTCAGGATGATAAGTTGGCCAGTCGCGTTGTTCAAATTTTAACCCATACAGTTTTTCCACCACGTAGAAAATACCATTTTTGGCATTGTCGAGACTGAAATAGGGTTTCATCTCCGCTTCATCCAGGTCGAATTTTTGTTTCCGTAGTTTGTCGATGTAATACCACCAGTCCCACGATGCCAGCTTAAAATCGCCTCCTTCGCTATCTATAATTGCCTGCATTTCTTTCACATCTTGTTTGGCAATGTTCAGCGCCGGATCCCAAAGCTGCATCAAAAAATCGTAAACATTTTCCGGTGTTTTGGCCATGTTCACTTCAAGGACATATTCAGCATGATTGTTAAAACCGAGCAGTTCGGCACGCTGGTCGCGCAGCTTAATAATTTTTTTGATGATTTCCTTGTTGTCAAATTCATCATCATTGTCTCCGCGCATAAAATACCCCCGGTAAAGCTTTTCGCGCAAATCACGCTTTTTTGAGTATTGAAGGAACGGGAGCATGCTGGGTTTTGCCAGTGTAAAAACCCATTTTCCCGGTTCGTCCCGTGCTTCTGCTTCATCGGCAGCGCGTGCGATTACATCGTCGGGCAATCCGGCCAAATCTTCTTCATTGTCAATCACCAGCATGAAATTCCGGTTGGTTTCATCCAGCAGGTTTTCACCAAACTCAAGGCTCAGGCTCGATAATTCTTCGTTCCAGGCCCTGAGCTTTTTCTGATCTTCCGGCGACAGGTTGGCACCGCTTCTTTCAAAGTCTTCGTAATATTTTTCCGTTGCCCGCATCTGTTCGGCATCCAGGCCCAGTTCATTTCGTTTTTGATAAATGCTTTTAACTTTTTCAAATAACCCGGCATTCATCGAAATATTATCGCGGTGCTGTGTCATCATTGGTGAAATTTCGCGGGCCAGGGCCTGCATTTCATCGTTGGTTTCAGCCGAATTCAGCGGATAGAACGTACCTGTTACTTTATCGAGTAATTCACCCGATTTGTCAAGCGCCAGAATGGTATTTTCAAATGTCGGTTCTTCCGAATTCTCCACAATGGCATCAATTTCGGCTTCTTTCTGACGAATCCCCTCCTCTACTGCCGGAAGGTAATGTTCTTCATTAATCTGATCGAACGGAGGCACGCCATAAGGAGTTTTCCACTCACTGAAAAAAGGATTATCCATATTTTTATCTGATTGTGCTGTTTGGTTCTGGCACGAAGTAAAAGCCAGTCCCAAAACAATGGTTCCCATTAAAATATTTTTCATTTTATAAATTATTAGTTGATTTCCGGCTGCAAAATTATTATTTTTCAAATCGTTTTTTATGATTCTTATTAGTTCTTTACAGATTTAATTCTCCCCCCGAACTATTTTAACGATTGTTTTGCGGGATGGGGATTTGCACCAGGCCTAAAGCACACTCAATAACTTCCTAATCATCTTCATTTTGCATAAAATCAGGGAATCCGCTTTCGGTCCAGCGAACGAGGCGTGCGCGAGTGGCGCGGTTGGGATCGGAAAGTTCGTGCCCCTGAATTTCCTTGTAATCGCGGGCATGGTAAATCAT
>CAYRBS010000384.1:0-2377 GCA_964422335.1 uncultured Mariniphaga sp.
TAAGGGCATCTAAAAATAATGTTTCTTTAACATATAAAAATATAATATTTCTTTATTGAATACCCGGATAATTTATATTTTTATGCCGAAGATGATTTACAAACCTGCGTAAGGGATACATGTAGATGTGTCTCTAAACAAAACCAAAAATAATGAATGAGGTACTTGCCATATACGGCAATAAGAAAGAAATATCTGTACTCGAAAGTGTCATCCATGATTCTGCTTTCCATGATTTCCGTTTTATCGAAACAAAAAGCGGAACAGAAGGAATTAACCTTGCCATTGAGCATAATCCGGATGTTATTCTGCTGGAAATTTCGGAGCCGGAAGAGAGAAGTTTGGAGGTGTGCCGAAAATTAAAGAAAAATCCCGCCACGCGGGAAATACCGGTTATTTTTGTTGCCTCGCAAACGTTGAGTATTGAACTGGGAAACCAGTTAATTGAATCGTGCGGGAACGCGTTGCTGAAAGAACCTTTTAATAATATTGAGCTGAAAGTTCACCTAAAAGCCATGCAGCAACTAAAAAGGGCAAATGAACAAAGGATGGCCGAAAAAAAACGTGCTGAAAATGCCCTGTTGGAAAGCGAAAGATTGTTCCGTACGTTGGCGGAAAATGCCAACTCCGGAATTATAATGATTGCCGACAAATATATTTGTACTTATGCCAATCCGGCCATGTGCCAAATCCTGGGCCGCAACAAAAACGAAATCATCGGCCACGATTTTCGTGAATTTATGGATGAGCAAGGTAAAGAATTGTCCCAAAACAGCTTTAAAAACCGACAGGGGATTAAAAAATTCCCTAAAAGATATACCATTTTTTTGGTGCGAAAAAACGGAGAAAAAAGGCTCGTGGAGATAAGTTCTGCTATTTATAAAACCAACGGGGGAGAACGCTTGCAGATAGGCCAGGTTATTGACATAACGAAACAAAAACACGCAGAGGATCGATTTAGGATAATCTTCCAGAAAGCACCCGATGCTTATTACCTTATGGACGGGGAAGGAATATTTATTGATGGGAATGACGCAGCCGAAAAATTTTCCGGATATAAAAGAACAGAATTGATTGGCAGCAATTTTTTTGAATTAAACCTTGTGGATGAGCCCCAGCGCCTGAAAGCCACTAAAAACATAGCAAAAATTTTAAAAGGAACACCCACCGGCCCCGATGAATTTACACTGATAAAAAAGGACGGCTCCAAAACAATTGTTGAGGTGACTGCCCACCCCGTACAAGTGGAAGGAAAAGTGCTGGTTTTGGGCATTGCCCGCAACATTACCCAACGAAAAAAATATGAACTTGAATTGATCCACTCCAAAGAAAAAGCCCAGGAAAGCGACCGGCTCAAATCGGCTTTTCTGGCAAACATAAGCCATGAAATACGCACTCCCATGAATGGTATCCTGGGTTTTATGGAGTTGATGGGCAATCCGAACCTTTCGGCCGCCGAACATCAGCAAAATTTCAACATGGTGAAAAAAAGCAGCAAAAGGCTTATGAGTACCATTGACGATATTATGGAGATTTCAAAAATTGAATCGGGGCAAATTTCACTGGAAAAAATCACTTTCAATTTAAATGATTCACTTACCTACTGGCGCCATTTTTTCGCCCGCCAGGCAGAGGAGAAAAAACTGGAGCTTCTTCTGTCGGTGGGCACTACCCGCGATTTAAAAATCTATACAGACATCAATAAATTTGGTTCAATCCTCTCCTGTCTTATGGACAATGCCCTCAAATTCACCCATCACGGCTTTGTGGAAATGGGGTATATCTTAGACGACAACCAACCTGTTTTTTTTGTAAAAGACTCCGGAATGGGAATACCAACCGAACGGCACGAAGCGGTATTCGAACGTTTTGTGCAGGCCGATTTGGAAATTACCCGGCCTCACGAAGGATCCGGCCTGGGTCTTTCCATTGCCAAAGCTTATACAGAAGCGCTTGGCGGAAAAATATGGCTTGAATCGAAACCGGGTGCAGGAAGCACCTTCTATTTCACGCTCGACCCGGAAGCTGTTCAAAACCGACCGGAATCAGCCCAAACCAAACGAAAAACAAATAACTCCGTTAACCTGAATGAAAAAACCATCCTGGTGGCAGAAGATGATGACATCAGTTTCAAATACATGGAAGCGCTTTTTGCCTTAAAAAAATGCAGAATCATTAGGGCCGTAAATGGAAGGGAAGCAGTAAGGGCAGTAAAAAACAACCCGGAAATCGACCTGGTGCTGATGGACTTGAAAATGCCGTTTATGAGCGGAGAAGTTGCAGCAAGTAAAATACGGAACTTCAACAAAAATATCCCCATTATTGCGCAAACAGCCCATGTATTCCCGGAACATAAAATAAAAGCCCTGAACGCCGG
>CAYRBS010000385.1:0-2376 GCA_964422335.1 uncultured Mariniphaga sp.
TTTGCTGCAAATTGATTGCCTGTAAACATTATCGTAAAACTGCAGCAATGGCCACAGCAATGGATGAGAATGTGCTTGCAATTGCCAGCCATTGATTGGTTTCCATTCCCTCTCTTTCCGGTTTGGATGGCACTACAATCTGGCTGCCGGGCAACACTTCGGGATAGGACTTTACAATAAAACTTTTGGTGGATGCAGTGGCGCCGTTGGGGTATTGCACATATACCTTTCGTTTCATGGCGTCGCTGCCAAAACCGCCGCATTTATCAATATAATATTTTAAAGATTTTCCTTCTTCGTAAGTTAAAGAAAAGGGGTTTTGCACCTCGCCCGTAATTTTAACCGTTTGCATAAATTCCGGAATATAAAGGTTGTCGCCATCGCGTAAATACAAATCGTCACTGGATTTTGGGTTGTCCATTATTTTTTTTAGATCGATGGCCACAAATTCTTCCCCAAGCTCTTCGGAGGACCTCGATAAAGTGGCGCCCTCCAAAAATGATTGCCGGGTGAGGCCGCCGGCCATGTCAATTAAATCAGAAATACGCTGGTTTTTATTTTCAATAGAATAAAGGCCGGCATATTTTACTTCCCCTCCAACCGAAGCCGAAGCACTCTCGCGGAAGCCGGGTGCGCGCCTGACGGATATCTGGTCGAATGGTCTCAGCTTGAAGTTTGCATCTTCTTTGTTTAACCGAAGATCGCGTGAAAGATTAAAAGTAAAGATGTGTACCATCTGATCGGATAACTCGGAGGCTTCATCGTATGACAGCCGGCGGGCAACTTCAATAAAAGAACTGTCGGCAGCCTCGGTAAAACCACCCGCTTCGAAAATGGCATCCCCAAGAGTCAGGTTATCGGAATAGATAAAACTTTTTGGTTCCAACACCTCGCCCGACACAGTTATGTGAGGTATTTCAGCCACTTCGAAACGAGATTTTATCAGGACAACATCTTCCGGCTGAAGGAGTGGGTTTTCTTCCCCTTCGATAATTTGTTCTAAATTAACGGAGATATTTGTAGTGGTTGAATCAGGGTTTAACCGGGTAATGGTGGCTCTGTTCATAAAGGCATCTTTGCGCAGGCTGTCGGCTTTAATTATGAGCTCCCGCAGGGTTATTCCCTCTTTCCATTCATATTCTCCCGGCCGGTAAACAGCACCGTTAATCGTTATTCGGTTTTGGAAAATACCGGAAATTCTTCCGTTAAAAATGGAATCGCCGTTTTGTACCATGGTGCTTCCTGTTTCATCGAACGGAACATCAAAAATGGTTTTGCCTTCCGGCCCTTTCCTGTAAATTTTGAGGCTTGTCCAGTTCGCGTCTTCAGTAAAGCCTCCGGAGAACCGGATGAGTTCATTTAATTTTTCCTCCGCTTTCATTTCGTAAATACCAGTTCTTTTGAATTCGCCACTCACAATTACCTTTTTATCTGCCGGTGGGACAAATACAATGTCTTCGTCCTCCAGGGAAATATTTTCTGAGATGTCTGAATCAATCAGGAACTTGTAAATATCGATTGTTTTGAAAACCTCGTTGTCTCTGATGATGCGAATATTTCGGAATGAACCGATTTCATTTGGCCCGCCCGAAAGGTAGAGGGCATTGAAAACGGTTGCGGTAACCGGCAGGGTATAGGTTCCCGGAGCATAGACCTCGCCTGTCAGGTTTATTTTTATCGAACGGAGCCTCCCCATATTTATCTGGGCAAATGTTTCTGGGTTATCGCTGCCCATGTCGGCATAAATTCCGGTCAGGCGTTGTTTGATTTTTTCTTCCGCTTTTTCAAATGTCATTCCGGCAACAAAAACCGGCCCTATATCGGGAATCATAATCTGGCCGTCGGAATTAACCGTTAGCTGGTAATTATTTTGTGAATTCCCCCAAATATTAATGATGACTTGATCCCCAATATTTATTTCGTAGTTTTTTGGGGTTTGAATATTCAAATTTGGTTCAAACGTCAGGTTTTTGTTATTGAACAGGTAAGAACCAAAAGTTTGCAGGGTATCTTTATATTCTGCTCTTCTTTTCGAGATTTCGGATGTGTCGGTTTTTTGTACCGTATCTTCCGGGTTGAATTGATAATCGCCCGAACTTGTACCGTTGCTGTCCATTTCCTGTATCCGGCGCTGCATGTCGGCTATTTGTTGTTCGGATGCCCCTCTTTGGCGGGCCATTTCAACCGCTTCTTCAACCGACAACCCGGCATTTCTTATTTCACCTTGTATTTTTTTTATTTCAGATTCGGAAAGCGAATTGGGATCAACAGACCTGACATCTTGTGCCAGCAAACTGCTATTCAGTAAAATAAAAATGAATGTAAAAACTATAGTTAATGTTTTTAGTTTCATGGGAGAAAATAATTTATATTTTT
>CAYRBS010000386.1:0-2370 GCA_964422335.1 uncultured Mariniphaga sp.
CCCAGCGCCAGCATTTCGCGTACAAATATGATTTCGTATTTCAGGTGGTTCCATACCTGGTAACGCATCTGAATGCTTTGTCCAACGTCTGGTGTAACGGTTTTCCGGCCACCCAGCTCGTCGTCGTTAAATGTTAAATCGGCTTCGGTGGCATTTTCGAAAGCGGGAAGGGCATTTACTTGTTCGAAACCGGCCTTTTGAAAACAGAGAACTGCCCGACGGGTGTGCTCGGGCGAGGTAACCAGCAACACGGATTCCGATGTGTCGAGCATTTTTTGGCAAAAGAGCGCCTGCCCCCGTGTGTTGGTGCCTTCGTTTTCAAACACAATCTGCATGGGTTTGGCACCCCGCAAAATAATTTCATTTTTCATGAGTTGCGGGGTACTCAGGCTGTCGGTTATTTTACCGGGCATGGCAATCACCACATTGGCCTGTGGAAAACGTTGGGCTGCCCTGCCGGCGTACCAGCTTCGCATGAGGTTGCTTTCGCTGGGCATTCCCCCTCCTCCCAGCAATACAATGTTTTTGGGTTCCTGTTCCAGGTTGGCTTTGCTTGTCCCCAGCCAGTGAATTCCCCAAAAAGGAAGGGTAGTGAATGCAAGGATTATTGCGGCCAGGAAGAAAATGCCCCATAACACGAAAAAAATTCGGAGTGTCCTTAAAAATTGAATACTTTTGAAGCTGGTTTTTGCCATATTTTTTTTGAATAAAGCATAAAAATACGTTTAATCTTTCAACTTTCATAAAATTGAAAACCGAAGTAAAAAATGAAATAATTGAGCTGTTCGGGCATCATTTCCAGGAAAAAGCAGAAAAGTTTTCCATGTTACCGCCCTCAGGTTCGTACCGCGAATACTGCCGGCTCGAAAACAGCCACCGGTCGGTTATCGGAGCCTATAATGCCGACGTGAAGGAGAACACGGCTTTTTTATCGTTTACCAACCATTTCAGGCAGAAAGGTTTACCTGTGCCTGAAGTTTTTGCAGTCAGTTCCGACCTGAAAAAATACCTGCTTGAAGACCTGGGAAACGTCACGCTGTTTGATTTTCTTTCTGAAATACGCGAGTCGGAAGGATTTTCGGAAACCATTGTGGCCGAATACCGGAAAGTGCTGACGGTGCTGCCCAAAATTCAGATTGTGGCCGGGAAAGACATGGACTACTCGGTGTGTTACCCGCGCGAGGCTTTCGACAAACAGTCGATGATGTGGGACCTGAATTATTTTAAATACTATTTTTTAAAACTGGCAAAAATCCCGTTCGACGAGCAGGCACTGGAAGACGATTTCCAGGCATTCAGCGACTACCTGTTGTCGGCTCCGTCGGATTTTTTCCTCTACCGCGATTTCCAGTCGCGCAACGTGATGCTGAAAGACGGCGAAGTTTATTTTATCGATTACCAGGGCGGACGGCGGGGCGCGCTGCAATACGACCTGGCATCGTTGCTATACGACGGCAAAGCCGATATTCCGCAGGAAATCCGCTCGCAGCTTTTCCGGTTTTACATGGCAGAACTGAAAAATTACATTTCGGTGAATGAAAAAGAGTTTACCTCTTATTTCAACGGATTTGTTCTCATTCGGATTATGCAGGCCATGGGCGCCTATGGGTTCCGGGGTTTTTACGAGAAAAAAGAGCATTTTCTGAAAAGCATTCCTTATGCCGTCAATAACCTGAAAAACCTGCTTCCTGAGCTGAATCTTCCGGTGGAGTTGCCCGAACTGATGCATGTGTGGAATGCACTGACCCAATCGGAAACACTAAAAGAAATCGGCCAGGTACGCAGTAACCTTACGGTGCGGATCACCAGTTTTTCTTACAAAAAAGGGATTCCTGCCGATCCGTCGGGAAACGGGGGCGGATTTGTATTCGACTGCCGGGCGTTGCACAACCCAGGCCGTTATACTGAATATAAGAACCTCACCGGAAAGGATTTGAAAGTGCAGGAATTTTTGGAACAGAATTCAGAAATGAAATGGTTTCTGAAACCTGTAAAAACGTTGGTGGACCAGTCGGTTAAAAATTACCTGGAACGTGGTTTTACGCATCTTTCCGTAAACTTTGGCTGCACGGGCGGACAGCATCGTTCGGTTTATGCCGCCGAGAAACTGGCCGCCTACCTGCGGAACAATTTCCCGGTGGATGTTGTTCTTCTTCACCGTGAACAACAATTTTAAGGTGAAGAATGACGAAAACAGCCTGCAAAAAGAAGAATTTTCAAGACAAGGAGCATCCGAAATACAAATGCAAACGCTGCGGGGCAGAGGTAAAAAAGGAAGAAAAAGTGTGCAAGCCCAAAAAAATAAAAAAATAAGAACATTTTACTGAACAGGAACAACCGGTTTTTCAATTTCAAAAACTATTTTCGCGG
>CAYRBS010000387.1:0-2369 GCA_964422335.1 uncultured Mariniphaga sp.
TTGGCATTGTGCTTCTGTTGTCAGGCATAGGCTATTTTTTGCTGTTCGGAAATAAGGTTTTACCCAAGAAGCAAGTTGGCGAAACCGGAAAAACAGAGCAGGAAAAACTGGTGGAGAAGCTTAATTTGCCAAATAACATCAGGTTGCTGACCGTAACCCGTGAAAGCGCTCTGGCTGGAAAAACAACAGAAGAGGCCGGTTTATGGAACACATATAATGTCAACCTGTTAGGAATTGGAAAGGGGGCTGATGTGGTTTACGCACCCTGGCGTGAAAACAAATTTGAAGAAGGGCAAACCCTGGCCGTTTTGGGCTCTGATGAGAAAATTGAGCAATTTTCAAAAAACTTTCAGCTTGAGGATGTCTCAAAGTCACGTTATTTCTCCAACGACTTTAACCCCAATATCAGCGGTTTTGCCGAGGTAATTATTCCGCCGGGTTCAGAACTTGCCGGGAAATGTATAAGAGAATACTCCCTGAGAAAACGCTATGCGGTTGAGCCGGTTATACTATTCAATAAGGGAGAAAGAGTGGATGGAGATTTTTCTGATGTAAAAATCCTTTCGGGCGACACCCTGATTGTTTACGGCAGGTGGGTCAACATAAAAGATTTGAAAGAAAGCGCTGATTTTGTCGTACTCACCGGGTTTGAAGTGGATAAAAAAGATAAATCGAAAACCTGGCCGGCAATTGGTTGCTTTGTATTTGCCATTACCCTGGCTATGGTTGGCTTTCCCATTTCCATGGCTTTTCTTACCGGCGCTCTTTGTATGGTTCTCACCCGTGTATTGAATATCGGCGAAGCCTATGAAGCCATTGAATGGAAAGTGGTTTTTCTGCTGGCGGGATTAATTCCATTGGGTGTGGCCATGCAAAAAACCGGCGCTGCCACGTTCCTTGCCGAATCCATTATGAGTGTGGTTATTGATTTACACCCTGTTTTTATTGTAATTATGGTAGGGGTGTTGTCAACCGTTTTTTCACTTTTTATGTCGAATGTAGGAGCAATTGTCGTGCTGGCCCCCCTGGTAATGGGCATGGCAGTTATAGCCGGTGTTGATCCCAGGCCACTTGTACTTTTGGCAGCGGTTTGTGCCGCAAACTCTTTTATTCTGCCCACACACCAGGTAAATGCCTTCCTGATGTCGTCGGGCGGGTACCGCAATGCCGACTATATAAAGGCCGGGAGTGGAATGACAATTCTTTTTCTGACCATTACAGTTTTAATATTCTATTTCTTCATCATTTAAAAACTTTTTATCATGCTGATTAAACATTATTTCATTAACAAGATTGCGCACAGCTCCTACATTCTGGCCGGATCGGATGTTTGTGCCGTTATTGACCCGCAACGCGACATCGATGTTTACATTGATGAGGCGCGTGCGCTGGGAGTAGAAATCACCCATATCCTGCAAACCCACCTGCATGCCGATTTTGTTTCGGGGCAACTGGACCTTGCAGAGAAAACAGGCGCCAAAATCTATGTGGCCAAATCGGCCAAATGTACTTTCGATCATGTGGCGTTAAGCGAGGGCGATACCATTGAGATTGAAGACATTGTTGTTAAAGTGCTGGAAACTCCCGGCCACACGCCTGAACATCTCTGTTTTGTGGTTTCCGACACCACGCGCGGCAAAGACCCTGTATGTGCTTTTGTGGGCGACACCCTGTTTGTTGGCGATGTGGGACGTCCCGACCTTTTCCCCGATAAAGCCAAAGAACTTGCTGGTAAATTATATCACAGCCTGTTTGACAAGATTTTAAAGCTTCCCGATTTTTGCGAAGTACTTCCTGCACACGGAGCCGGTTCACTCTGCGGACGGGCCATGGGTGCCAAGTGGCGCTCAACCATTGGCTACGAAAAGAAATACAACGCTGCACTGCAAATCAAAAATAAGAATGAGTTTATCAAGTCGCTAACCGAAGATATGCCCCTTGCGCCCGACCATTTTAGCCGTTGTACCGACATCAACCGTAAAGGGGCTGCCCTTGTCTCAGAGCTACCGCGCATGAAAGAGCTTAACGCGGAAGCATTCAAAAAAATGATTAAAAAAGAAAACGTTGCTGTTGTTGATACCCGCAGCTATCTCGCTTTTGGCAGTCAGCACATCCCGGGGTCGTGGAGCCTGGACTACAACGGTAACCTTCCCACCTTTGCCGGCTGGGTACTGCCATTTGACAAAGACCTGCTGGTGGTATCCGACAGTTTCAGAGAAGCAGAAAAAGCCAATGTCTGGCTCAGGCGCGTTGGGATGGACCGTATTGTGGGTTATCTGGATGGCGGAATGGCCGGCTGGGTAACGAATGGTTTCAAAACCAACCATGTTACTCAGATTTCAGCCGAAGATTTACATGAGATGGTTACA
>CAYRBS010000388.1:0-2355 GCA_964422335.1 uncultured Mariniphaga sp.
ATCCGGTTGAAAATTCTCCTTATTAGTAATCACATTGTTTTTACCTGCGTCCTGAATTTCCTCTGGATGAGCTTCTGGATCTGCTGCTTTTTACTGAAGGAGAAGAACTTCTGGATGAAGAACTTCTTTTTACAGATGGAGCAGATTTGCGGGAAGTACTCCGTGAAGTGCTTACTTTAGGAGCTGACTGACGTGACGAGCTCCTTGAAGTACTCACTTTTGGTGCCGATTTGGTTTTTGGTGCACTCTGGCGTGTAACCGAAGGTGCAGACTTTCTGGAAACACTTTTGGTGGAACGGCTCACAGCCGAACGTTTCGTATTGTTCCCTGAGGAAACCGTGGCAGATTTTTTTGGCGTGCTGGTTCTGGCCTGCCGTGTCACAGTCGGCCGCTGTGAAGTATTTGCAGACGAACTGCGAACAGCTTTGTTGGTGCTTCTGACAGTTGAACTTTTTATATTCACTGACCTGCCGGGATTGGAATTTCCCTGCCTTACTGCCGTGCCGGAGCTGTTTCTGGACGACCTGGCTTCGGTTGCGCTACGCACCCTGGTGGCGGAGGAATTTCGTGCTGCAGCTGAATTCTGCCTGACCGAAGAATTCGTGTTGTTTCTGCTGCTTCTGACGGTTGCAGATTTTCGTTCTGCATTGTTCCTCCGGGTAACAGCGTTGTTGTTGCTTCTTTGTGCAGAAGACTTCACTGCAGCGCGTGTTCCAACATTGTCCCGGGTATTGGAACGCGACCTCTGAACTGCTGTGCTGTTGGATCTTGTTCTGCTGGTTGAAGTGTTTCTGACTGTTGCAGAATTTCTGCCTGAATTTTTTCTGGCATAAAGTTCTTCTCCCCTTTTCCTCAGGTCCGGACGGGAATAGGTTTTTCTGTAAACTCCCTTGTTAATGTTTACAGTTATCCTCGGAGAATAAGTCCTGATACTGGTATAGTAATGATTTTCATACCGCTGATAACGGTAGTGTTTCCAGTGGCGGTAATGCGCATGGTAATGATGATGGTAGTGCGAGTGGTATCCGTAGTAAGTGTGCCAGTAGAACGGACGCCACGGATTCCAGTATGCAGGTCTGTAACCCCAGTGCCATGATGACCTCCATGCTACATAAGATGGCAGGAAAATAAAGCGGACAATGGGCCATTCAGCAATCTGATAAGTGTTGGTATGAACAACGGTAACATTTCTGCCTGATCGGGTATTGCCTACGTAGCCCGGATTTGGAGTTTCCCCGTTTTCGGCATAATAGGGTTCTACAATGTAGTTTTTCCCGTAAAGTAATTCGTCGCCAATCAGCTGTAACTGAACGGAACCGTCGTTAAACTGCTGAACAGTAAAAACAGCAACGTCCTGTGTTTCATTCTGGTTGATTGCAACGCGCAAAACAATGTTGTGAACGTTCCCGTCAACATAATCCTGAACCATGATGTAATCCACCATGTTGTCGCCATTCAGGTCGAGATTATTCACCATGGTGTTTTCCTCATTCAGGTTTTTTTCAAAATCCTCAAGGGTTTCTGATTCCTGGAACAGTTTCATTACTGCATAGAGATTTAAATTATCACCTGGCAAACCCAGATATTCATCCGGATAATCCTGTGCCCCGGCTATGCTCCAGCCTGCTGTCAGCAGTGCGATGATTAATGTGATTACTAAATTTTTCATGACTTTTAATTTTTAGTGAAGAGTCATTTCTTCACCCGTAAAATGCAAAAGCCATACCATTTTACCTTTCTTGAGGTTATTAGTCTGAAATTGAGCGAATTGATAGTTTTGTAGCTTCGAAATGAACTGATTCAATACTTCATATAAAAAGAATGGATGTATTATTTACACCGTCCCCAAATTATTAGCGGCAGGCCCGAAATGGACTCAAAGCTTTTTTTCCAAAAATCAGGAAAGAACAGTGCTGGTTTCCTGAACAGTTCCTGAAACGGGTAAAAGAATTTGCAGGTTATTTCCGTTGTAGCGGCTTACGACTTTTCGGGAAATCAGGTGTGAATTCAGCCCCCGGTACTTTTTCAAGCTCGCCCGGTTACAGTTGCTCTTCGGTATTGCACGATGGCAGGGTGATCATTAACCGAATGAGCATTAAAACAAAAAGAGGAAACTGGACTAAACCGGTTTCCTCTTTTAACCAGCGTCTTGTTTGTGTTGCGGCTGGTATAAAATCCGGACCTCAAAATTTTTGTATCCGGCTGAAAATTTTCCTTATCCTTCTGTCAAAATATCTGTTGTAAGGTTGTTGATGCTTGTTTCAACGGATTCAAAAGGTTTTCCGTTTCCCTGGTTGTCATCTTCAACAAATGAATATTTCATTCCTGCAATTTCCTTGGCTTCCAGAATTCGTT
>CAYRBS010000389.1:0-2337 GCA_964422335.1 uncultured Mariniphaga sp.
GAAAAATGTAAGGTTCTTCGCCAATTACAGAAAATTCATTCCGGCTGAAAACCTCTGTGGGAACGTATCCGGCAAATTCAGAAAGATCCAGCTCAGCCTGTTGCGAATACCTCGATAAGTTAATGATAACCAGCATCTTTTCACTTTTATAACTCCGGGTAAAAGCCAGAATTTTGGAGTTGTTGGTATCGATAAACTGAATGTCGCCACGGCTGAATGCCTGGTATTGTTTCCGTTTGGCAATAATACGCCGCATCCACCACAACAAAGAAGTGGGGTTTTTTTCGTGGTTCTCAACATTGATGGTTTCGTAATGATAATCGTGGTTGAAAATTACCGGCAAAAACAGGCGTTGCGGTTCGGCAGAAGAAAATCCTGCGTTTCGGTCGGCGGACCACTGCATGGGTGTGCGCACGCCGTCGCGGTCGCCCAGGTAATAGTTATCACCCATTCCAATTTCGTCGCCATAATAAACAATGGGTGTTCCCGGCAACGAAAACAGCAGGATGTTCATCAGTTCAATATTCTTGCGGTCGTTATCGAGCAACGGTGCCAGCCGGCGTCGAATTCCGAGATTAATGCGCTGTTTCGGGTTTTTTGCAAACGATTTGTACATGTAATCGCGCTCCTCGTCCGATACCATTTCGAGGGTCAGTTCATCGTGGTTGCGCAAAAAAATGGCCCACTGGCAATTGTCGGGAATATCGGGCGTCTGGTCTAAAATGTCAATCAGCGGGAAGCGGTCTTCCATCCGCATTGACATGTAAAGGCGCGGCATCATTGGAAAATGGAACGACATGTGGCACTCGTCGCCTTTCCCAAAATATTCCGATGCATCATCGGGCCACTGGTTGGCTTCGGCGAGCAACATTTTATCCTCGTAATTCTCGTCGATGTACTTGCGTAGTTTCTTCAGGAAAGCATGGGTTTCGGGCAGGTTTTCGCAGTTGGTTCCCTCGCGTTCGTACAAATAGGGCACTGCATCTAACCGAAGCCCGTCGATACCAATTTTAAACCAGAAATCGAGTACTTTCAAAACAGCTTTGTGCACACTCGGGTTGTCGAAATTCAAATCGGGCTGATGGGAATAGAACCGGTGCCAGTAGTAAGCTTTGCCTACCGGGTCCCACGACCAGTTTGAAATTTCGAAATCCTGAAAAATGATCCGGGCATCGTTGTACTTGTCGGGGGTATCGTTCCATACATAAAAATTGCGCGCAACACTTCCCGGTTTTGCACGCCTTGCCCTTTCAAACCAATTGTGTTCGTTGGAAGTATGGTTAAGCACCAGCTCGGTTATTACCCGCAGGTCGCGTTTATGTGCTTCGCGGACAAACCGTTTGAAATCGGCCATTGTTCCGTAATCCTCATTTATGCTGGTGAAGTCGGAAATATCGTATCCACCGTCTTTTAACGGCGATTTATAAAACGGCAAAATCCAGATGGCGGTAATTCCCAGCGATTTCAGGTAATCCAGTTTTTCAATCAGCCCTTTAAAATCGCCAATTCCGTCTCCGTTGCTGTCTTTAAACGAACGCACGTGGGCCTGGTAAATAACCGCATCTTTGTACCAGCTTTTTGTATCTTCTTTCTGCATAATATTTTTCTGAATGGTTTACATGAAATAATCGAAATCTCTTTCGGTGCGTACTTTTTTGCGTATTTTAAAAATATGAACAGGCATCACGCCGGGATCCAGTTCCACAAAATTGTGCTCGCCGCTCCAAAGAAAATGGGCGCCGCTAATCAAATCGTGAACCTGATACGAGTCGTGTTCCTCCATTCCAAATTCCTTGAGCGGAAAGTGAAGCCAGCCCGAATGCGTGTGGTGCGGATCAAGCGTCACCACCACCAAAATGATGTTGCTGAGGTCGTCCGATGCCTTGCTGTAACAAACCAGCGCATCGTTTTCTATCTCGTGGAATTTCAGTGAATGTGTATTTTGCAGTGCTTTGTTTTCTTTACGAATTTCGTTCACCCTGGCAATAATTCTCCGGAGACTTTTGGGGTCGTCGAAATTCCAGTTTTTAATCTCATATTTTTCCGAGTTGAGGTACTCTTCTTTTCCCGGGGCTGCGGGTTCGTTCTCCATCAACTCAAATGCGGGGCCGTAAATTCCGTAATTGGAACTCAATGTTGCCGCCAGTGCCAGCCGCTGAATGTATCCGGCGCGGTTGGCCACCTGCAAAAATTCGGGTAAAATATCGGGTGTGTTGGGCCAGAAATTGGGGCGGAAAAATTCGCGGGCTTTGGAATTCACCAGTTCGTTGAGGTAGGTTTCCAGTTCGTATTTCGAATTCCGCCAGGTAAAATAGGTGTACGACTGCGTGAATCCCT
>CAYRBS010000390.1:0-2331 GCA_964422335.1 uncultured Mariniphaga sp.
GAAACCACACAAACTCGATCCCACAGGGACCCGTTTGTTGTCGCTCGATTTTTTCAGGGGGATAACTATGTTCTTGCTGGTAGCTGAAGGCACTGCTTTGTGGAGCGTGCTGGTTAAAGATCCGGTGGCAGGTTCTTTTCTTGAACCTTTTTTTCAGCAATTTCACCATCACCCGTGGAATGGCTTGCGCTTTTGGGATCTGGTGCAGCCTTTTTTTATGTTCATCGTGGGAGTAGCCATGCCGTTTTCGTACGCCAATCGACGGAAACGTGGCGATTCCAGACAGAAAATAACCCGGCATATTCTCCGGCGGTGTATTATTCTCCTGGCCTTTGGGGTAGGACTGCATTGCGGTTACCGGCGCGAATTGGTATGGGAACTCTGGAACGTGCTCTCGCAGCTTTCAGTTACCATTTTAATTGCTTACTTTTTAATGCGGTACAAGCCTTCTGTGCAAATTTTGGTTTCGCTGGGGTTGCTCCTTCTCACCGAAATTGCCTATCGTACTTTCCCGCTGGAAGGTTATAACCAGCCGTTTGTAAAAGACCACAACTTCGGCAGTTGGATGGACATGGTTTTAATGGGAAAAATTAATTCAGGAGGTGGCTGGGTAGCCATTAATTTTATTCCCACCGCAGCACATACCATTTGGGGCGTGGTGGCAGGACAATTACTTCTTTCCGGGAAACCGGGAACAGAAAAACTCAGGAAACTGGTTGTGGCCGGGATAGTCATCCTGTTTGCAGGTTATTTGCTCGACTGGACTTCTGTAACCCCCATAATTAAACGGATTTCAACGTCATCGTTTGTGCTTGCTTCCGGTGGATGGGCGCTGCTTGTGCTGGCTTTCAGTTACTGGCTCATCGATTTAAAACAAATTAACCGCTGGATTTTTCCATTTGTTATTGTGGGCATGAACCCCATTTTTATTTATATTTTTTCACAAACTGTGGGCACCCAGTGGTTTAACGGGTTTGTTGGGATTTTTACTAACGGGGTATTAAGTTGGTTTAATGCCCCGGAATTCCTGATGGGACTTGTTACCTCACTTACTGTATTAACGCTGGAATGGTTGCTGTGCTATTATTTGTACCGTAAAAGGATTTTCTTTAAAATATAATTCAGTATTTTCGCTACTGAATTATAAAATTTATTGAAATGGATTATACTTCACGCAGAAATTTTTTAAGAACTACCCTTGCTGCCACAGCAGGATCAATGTTTGTTTCACCGGCTTTGGCGGGAATGGCAGGGAAACGTTCCCCGTTTAAAATTTCACTGGCCGAATGGTCGTTTCACAAAACCTTGTTTGACGATAAAATGACCAACCTCGACTTTCCGCGGGTAGCGAGGGAACTTGGCATTGGCGGTGTAGAATATGTTAACCAGTTTTTTAAGGATAAGGCAAAAGACAAGAAATACCTTGCTGAACTGAAAAAGATTTGCAAAAACGAGGACGTTGAAAGTGTGCTGATTATGTGCGATGGGGAAGGACAGGTCGGGCATCCTGAAAAAGCAGAACGGGTAAAAACCGTTGAAAATCATAAAAAATGGATAGATGCCGCTAAGTTTTTGGGTTGCCATTCTGTTCGTGTAAATGCAGGAAGCGAGGGAAGTTTTGAGGAGCAGCAAAAACTGGCTGCCGATGGTTTGCACATGTTGGGTGAATATGGCGACAAACAAAAAATCAATGTAATTGTGGAAAACCATGGCGGTTTTTCGAGTCATGGCGAATGGCTGGCCGGTGTGATGGAAATGGTCGATCATAAAAGAGTTGGTACGTTGCCCGATTTCGGGAATTTCATCATCAATCGTGAGACCGGGGAAGAGTTCGACCGCTACAAAGGTGTTGAGTTGCTTATGCCTTATGCCAAAGGAGTTAGCGCCAAATCTCACGCGTTTGACGCGAATGGGAACGAAACCGGTTCGGATTATTACCGGATAATGAAGATTGTAAAAGATGCCGGTTATAAAGGATGGGTTGGAATTGAATACGAAGGCAGCGAACTGTCTGAAAGAGAAGGAGTACTAGCGACCAAACGATTGCTTGAAAAGGTTTTTGAATCGTTGGGTTAAAATGAAGGATGCTATTTTTGCCGGGTATTGCTAAAAGTACATGTTTAACTTGTGCCCGATGGGTTAAATGTAAAAGTACGCCAATGGTACAATGGGTTGAGAAACGGCTTTGTTACCTTTTTCTCCCACCGCGGGGGACGGCAACAAGGCCGTTTTATCTTTTCCTGCCTCTTGAAAAAGGCTTGCGGTTTTTGTTCCAAAACAGTCCTTTACCTACCTTCCGGCTTCTTGTAAAATTACTTCGGTTTAACCTGC
>CAYRBS010000391.1:0-2300 GCA_964422335.1 uncultured Mariniphaga sp.
TAAAACGAACATTAGTTTGTTATAAAATTGCTTGTTTTAAACATTATTTCTATATTAGCACAATATTTATATTGAATGAATACCATTATTTAATTAATTATGAAGATGATAATAACATCCACCGGAAACAGCCTGAAATCGAAATTGGATTTAAGGTTTGGCCGTGCAGGCTGGTTTTGCGTGTTCAATACCGAAAACCAGGATACAGCCTTTTTTGAAAATGAAAATAAAGACATCAACGGAGGGGCCGGTACCAAAACCGTCGAAAAAATAGCTGAACTGGGAGCAGAAAAGGTAATTTCAGGCGATTTCGGGCCAAAAGCCAAAGCGTTGCTCGAAAAACTGAAAATACAGATGATTATTTTCGACGATCACAACAAAACTGTGGGAGACATTGTTAAAAAATTAATTTATATACAAGAACAACAGTAAACTACCTGATAAATACTGTTTAAAGGCGCAGGGTAATATTGATTATCCTGTGCCTTCTTTCCGAATACTTTTTTAAATACCCGAATAATCACTTAAAACCGAAGGATAATGAAAAAAAAATTTGCCGTTCCAATTAACCATAACCACATGTTAGACAACCACTTTGGCCACTGCCGTTATTTTACCCTGCACGATGTGGAAGACGAAAAAATTGTTTCGGAAGAAATTGTTCAGCCGCCCCCGCATGAACCGGGCGTATTACCCCAATGGCTGGCCGAATTGGGCGTAACCGATGTGCTGGCCGGAGGCATGGGAAACCGTGCAATCCAACATTTTAACCGGCATGGTGTGAATGTTTTTGTGGGCGCCCCGACGCTGGAGGCAAAAGAATTGGTCAACGGTTTTCTCGAAAAGTCGATTGAATTTTCAGCCAACTATTGCGATCATTAAGTCATGATTATAGCTGTTGCAAGTGGCAAAGGAGGAACAGGTAAAACCACGGTGGCGGTCCATCTGTATCATTTTTTTGAAAAATACCGGAATGAAAAAGTTCAGCTGGTCGATTGCGATGTGGAAGAACCCAATGATGCCCTGTTTTTTCCTTTACTGCGGCAAACCAGTCAGAAAACCATTTACCAATACATTCCTGAAATTGAACAGGAAGTGTGTACCTTCTGCAAAAAATGTGCAGAATGGTGCGCTTTTAATGCGATCACAATCATTGCCAACCGGAAGTTTGCCGAGGTAAACACCACCCTCTGCCATTCGTGCGGTGCCTGCCTGGTTGCCTGTCCTGTGGGGGCCATTACTGAAAAGCCTCACCCGTTGGGAACTGTAACTCATTACCAGACCGGGATTGGAACCGGATTAACAGAAGGCCGTCTCGTTGTGGGTTCAGCAATGCAAACCATGCTGATAAAAAAATTGAAAAAAGAGGCGCTGAAGCCCGGTCGGTTTACTATCCTCGATGCCCCGCCGGGAACCAGCTGCCCGGTGGTGGAAACCGTTTCAGGTGCCAACTATGTGGTTTTGGTTACTGAACCAACCCCTTTTGGCCTGCACGACCTGAAAATTACGGTGGAACTGCTGAATGAATTAAAAATACCTTACGGGGTGATTGTAAACAAAGCCAGTTTGGGCTCGCACGATGTTTACAATTTTATGCGGGAAAACAACATTGAATTGCTGGGAGAAATCCCCTTTTCAAGAGAGTTTGCCAGGCGCTACTCAACCGGGGAAATTTTGAAAGAAATACCGGAAGAAACGGGAAAAATTTACCAGGGAATAATTGAAAAAATCAATAAACAGCTAAACGGTATTCTGCAACCCGGTGTTAAAAGCAGCAGGTTCACGAAATAAAATGCTGTCATTATTTTCAATTCGCTGCCAACTGGTTTAATTTTTACAAAAACAAAAGGATGAAAGAAATCACCATACTCAGCGGAAAGGGGGGCGCCGGAAAAACCAGCGTGGCGGGGGCTGTTGCTTCCCTGGCCAAAAACACGGTGTTTTGCGACAATGACGTGGACGCTGCCGATTTGCACTTGATTTTAGCTCCGGAAATCATGGAAAAGTATGATTTCGACAGCGGGAGCAAAGCGAAAATTGACCCCGAAAAATGTTCGGATTGCGGATTATGTATGGAATATTGCCGGTTTGATGCCATCCACCGGAATGCCGCAGGCATGCCAGAAGTCAATCCTTTTCAGTGCGAAGGGTGCCGGCTTTGTGAACGGATTTGCCCCGAAGAGGCCATCACTTCAGTTTCCTTTACCAACAACCAGTGGTTTGTTTCCAACACCCGCTTCGGGCCGCTGGTACACGCCAGAATGGGTGCCGGCGAGGAGAACTCGGGCCGGTTAGTGACG
>CAYRBS010000392.1:0-2299 GCA_964422335.1 uncultured Mariniphaga sp.
CCCATGTCGGTGCAATACCTGAAAAAGAACCTGCAAAAATCGCAGCCGCGGTTGGTTTTGAATTCAAAAATTGAAAGAAACCTGAAAAAGAGGTTGAAAAACGATCCGGTTGTTCAGAATATGTACAAGGTCATTCAGATGAATGCTGCCGACATTCAGGAAGAACCCCTGCTTGAAAGAATAAAAACTGGGCGCAGGCTGCTTTCTGTTTCCCGCGAAATGTTGCGGAGGATGAATATGCTGGGCATGGTTTACCGGGTGGAAAAAGACAAAGAAGTTCTGCAACGCATCAACGACGAGGTGGTGGCTGTTTGCGAATTTTCCGACTGGAATCCGTCGCACTATCTCGACGTAGCCGAAATGTCGATGGCCGTGGCCATTGCGCTCGACTGGACTGCCGGCAAACTTCCAAAATCAACCATTGAACTGGCCCAAAATGCACTCATTGAAAAAGGAATTAAACCCAGCTGGCCCGAAAACGGGAACAATCCCGGTTGGGCTTATGGCACCAACAACTGGAACCAGGTGTGTAACGGCGGGATGATCGCTGCATCAATTGCCATCGCCGAAAAAGACCCGGAACTGGCTGCAAAAACCATTCACCGGGCTTTGGACGGACTGCCTCATTCACTGGTTGAGTACGGGCCCGACGGGGTGTATCCCGAAGGTTCTACCTACTGGAGTTACGGAACCAGTTTTTCGGTTACCACCGCCGCCATGCTCGAAAGTGCATTCGGAACCGATTTTGGCCATTTTGAATACCCCGCATTTAAAGAAAGTGCGGTTTTCAGGGTGCTTATGAACGCACCCTCGGGCTGGTATTACAATTTTGCCGATTGCGGCGACAAGCGCGGTGAACAGGGTGATATTACACTGGCCTGGTTTGCAGCTAAAACAGGCAATAAAACTTTTTTTGAAGAAGAACGCTTCCTGAAACCTGCCGAAGAGATGGGAAAACTGTCGCGGCTGGCAGGCGCCGGCCTCGTGTGGCTGGCCCAGTTTGAGGAAAAAGGGGCGGAGAAAGTACCCACTGAATGGATGGGCAGGGGCGCCAACCCGATTGTTGTATTCACCGGCGGCGAAAACGATCCCAACCAGTATTATTTCGGGGGAAAAGGCGGCCGCGGAACGGTTAATCACGGAAACATGGACGGAGGTTCCTTTATATTCGAACTGAACGGCGTGCGCTGGGTGATCGACCCGGGAAACCAAAGTTATCATGAACTGGAAAAAACCGGCTTCGACCTTTGGGGACGCTGCCAGGATTGCGAACGCTGGACTCTGCTTACCAAAAACAATTACGGACACAGTACCATTACGGTGAACGACCAGTTGCATGTTACCGACGGACTGGCTACCATCGCTGATTTTAAAGAGGGGGCAAAACCGGAAGCGACCATCGATATGACGCCAACTTTTGAAGGCCAGCTTAAAAGCGCTCAACGAAGGTTTGTAAAAGACAGCGGAACGTCGCTGGTGATTGAAGATGAAATTGAAACTTCGGATGAAACGGAATTGATTACCTGGCAGCTGATGACCACTGCCGATGTGGAAATCGTTGACGGGGGGGCTGTTTTGAAACAGGACGGCAAAACCTTAAAACTGGAAAATCTTTCACATCCGGAACTGCTGGTTTCAGTGGTTTCACTTGACCCGGCGCCACTGGAACTCGATCGGCAAATGGAAGGTTTAAAGCGGCTCGAAATCCGTATTCCTGCGTGGACGGTTGAAAACGGAAAGACAAATATTAAAGTACGTCTTTCAGGGGAGTAATTTGATAAGTAACAGATTTTGCACCGTGGCTTTTCCCATAGGGATTCCCCTGGAAAGCCCGGTGACAGAAGGAAGTTTTGAGAAGGGGCTTTAGCCTTTAATATCTATTTTTAAAGGCTAAAGCCAATGAAAGTTTGGTTATCAGGCAAATAAAAATAAACATGAATAGGACAGGATTACTTTTTTTATTGTTGATTTTTTGGGGCCTGGGTATTACCCCGGCATCGGCACAGGAGCTGAAAGTTGACGGACAATTTTTCACGTTGGATGACGAACCTTTCGATATGTGGGGGGTACGCGTTGCCAGCGTTACACAAAAAAATAAGTACACCAGGAGTCTCATCAAAAATCTGGATGATTACAAATCGGAAGGAATCAACACGCTTTCGGTTTATCTGCAGGGTTCCAGCGGCGGTTACTCCGACCCGTTTTACGACGGGGGCAGGAAAATAAAGAAGGGGCATTTAAGGAGACTTAAAAATATTATTGAAGCATGTGCCCAACGCGATATGGTAGTTGTTGTGGG
>CAYRBS010000393.1:0-2298 GCA_964422335.1 uncultured Mariniphaga sp.
TCTTTAAAGTAGTAGTATTGCGGATTTACGGCGCTGCCGTTACGGTGCACTTCGTAATGAAGGTGCGGGGCGGTGGAACCACCGGTATTTCCAACATAGCCAATTACATCTCCCCGTTTTACCTGTTGCCCTACTTTTACATTAAATCCACTCAGGTGGGCATACATGGTTTCGTAACCAAAATCGTGGTCTATTTTTACCCGAAGGCCAAAACCTGAACGACTGCGTTTTGTTCCGGCTACCTCAACTACTTTCCCGTCTCCTGTTGAATAGATCGGGGTGCCTACCGGGGCGGTAAAGTCCATGCCATAGTGCATTTTGCGAACTTTATAAATGGGGTGCATGCGGTACCCCCAACCACTGGCAGTACGTTTTAAATTTTCATTGGCAACCGGCATAATAGCTGGTATCCTGGCCAGCATTTCTTCTTTGTTGAGTGCCATGTCAAGCACCTCTTCGTATGACTTCGACTGAATATACGCCTCTTTTGCAATAATGTCTAATTTGCGGGTGGTTTCAATAATCAGTTCTGAATTGTCGAGGTTTTCAAGGTGCGAATATTTGTTGCTGCCGCCAAACCCTGCTTTTCTTACCGACGAGGGAATGGGGTCGGCCTCGAAAATAACCCGGTAAATATTATCGTCGCGCTGCTGTAGTTCCGTCAGTACGGTTTCTATCTTGTCCAAATCACGCGACATCAACTCGTATTGCGTTAAAAGTTGCTTGTTTTCCCTTTTTAACGCTTTTGAGCGGGGTGTCTCATAAAAATTCAGAAAAATTACCACCATAATGATAGCCAGCGACAAGCTGCTTGACAGATAGGTAAGTATTTTTCCGGTTTTTTCCCTGGTTGAAATCCCTACGCGTTCATAACTTAGGGTATTGGGATTAAACTTGTATTTCTTTTTTGCCATAAGGTAACGGCCTTTTTTATTTTCTCTGCTAAGCAAAATTAAACAAAACCTCTAACTTTGCAAGAATTTTAAAAAAAGCATATATTATTATTCGCTGCAAAGCTAAACAAATAACCATAATGAAGGTAAATTGTTTGGTGTGCTTTTGGAATTTTTAACACAACGATATAATTTACAGGTAAATGATGAAACAGACTTCAAAAGAAATACGCGAAGCATTTCTCCGTTTTTTCAGGGAAAAAGAACACCAGATTGTCGATTCGGCCCCGATGGTAGTGAAAGGCGACCCTACCCTGATGTTTACCAATGCCGGGATGAACCAGTTTAAGGATTTGTTCCTGGGGAACGAACCGGTGAAATGGCCCCGCATTGCCGATACGCAAAAATGCCTCCGTGTTTCGGGTAAGCACAACGATTTGGAGGAAGTGGGGCTCGATACCTATCACCATACCATGTTCGAAATGCTGGGGAACTGGTCGTTTGGCGATTATTTCAAAAAGGAAGCCATTGACTGGGCATGGGAGTTTCTGGTGGAACGGATGGGGATATCTTCTGACAGGGTGTATGCCACTGTTTTTGAAGGGAGCAGGAACGATAAACTGGAACGCGACGACGAAGCCGCTGATTTCTGGGGAAAGCATTTACCTAAGGAGCGCATCCTGAACGGAGATAAAAAAGATAATTTCTGGGAAATGGGCGATACCGGCCCCTGCGGCCCCTGCTCCGAAATTCACGTGGATTTGCGCAGCGATGAAGAAATGGCAAAAGTGCCCGGCAACGAACTGGTGAACAAAGATCATCCGCTGGTGATTGAAATATGGAACCTCGTTTTTATACAGTTTAACCGGAAAGCCAACGGCAGCCTGGAAGAACTGCCCAGCAAACACGTGGATACCGGGATGGGGTTCGAACGACTTTGTATGGTTTTGCAGGGCGTAACTTCCAATTACGATACCGATATTTTCCAGAATATTATTGGTGAAATTGAAAAACTCAGCGGTAAAAAATACGGTGACAACGAGAAAACAGATATTGCCATGCGTGTGGTATCCGACCACCTGCGGGCGGTGGCTTTTGCCATTGCCGACGGCCAGTTGCCTTCGAACAACAAGGCGGGATACGTTATTCGCCGGATTTTGCGGCGTGCCGTTCGATACGGTTACACCTTTCTGGATTTTAAAAAGCCGTTTATTTTCCGGCTGGCAGAAGTGCTGAAAAATACCATGGGCGATACATTTTCAGAACTGGCAGCCCAGCAGAACCTGATTGAAAAAGTGATTAAAGAGGAAGAGGAATCGTTTCTGCGTACCCTTTCAACAGGAATAAAATTGCTCGACGATATTATCGCCAAAACCAAAAAAGAAAACGGTTCGCAGATTCCCGG
>CAYRBS010000394.1:0-2287 GCA_964422335.1 uncultured Mariniphaga sp.
AAATACGCCTGTTCTTAATGTTAATTTCATATTGAAAAGTTAACCAGTTTTCACATTAACATCTTCATATAAATTACTGATATTTGTGAATATTGTATCATCAGGGTTAAATCCTTAAAAATAAACCAAATGTTTAAAATTCAAACATTAAATAAAATTGCTACCGAAGGGCTTAGTTATTTCCCGTTAGACAAGTATGAAATTGCCAGCGAAATTCCAAATCCGGATGCCGTTGTCCTCCGAAGTTTTAAAATGCACAACATGGAGCTGCCCGGATCATTGAAAGCAATAGCCCGTGCAGGTGCAGGTGTTAACAACATTCCGGTTGATAATTGCACCGAAAAAGGAATTGTTGTTTTTAATACGCCCGGCGCCAATGCCAATGGGGTAAAAGAACTGGTAATTGCCGGTCTTTTGATGGCATCGAGAGACATTACCGAAGGGGTAAACTGGTGCAAAACACTGGCGGACAAGGGCGACGAAATACCTGCTCTCGTAGAACAGGGTAAAAAGAATTTTGCAGGACAGGAAATACAGGGAAAAACGCTGGCGGTAATCGGGTTAGGCGCCATTGGGGTGCTTGTTGCCAATGCAGCCCATGCTCTGGGCATGAAGGTAATCGGATACGACCCGTACATGTCGGTTAAACAGGCACTTAAACTGAGCAATCAGGTACAATGGGTAGAAGGGATTCAGGCCATTCTCAGCCAGGCGGACTACATTACACTGAACATACCGCTTACACCCGAAACCAAAAATTACATTAACAAGGAAAAGTTCGGCATGATGAAGGACGATGTCAGAATACTCAATTTCGCCCGTGGAGGACTGGTTGATCTGGATGCGCTGAAAGAAGCGCTTGAATCAGGGAAAGTGACAAGGTACGTTACCGATTTCCCCAATGAAAAAACCCTGAATATGGAAAAAGTAATTGCCATTCCACACCTTGGGGCCTCTACCAAAGAATCGGAAACCAACTGCGCCATTATGGCGGTAAACCAGTTAAAAGATTTCCTGGAAGACGGGAACATCAAAAACTCGGTTAACTTTCCGGAAGCGCAGATGGAAAGAAACGGCGGTGCCAGAATTCTTATTGCAAACCAGAATATTCCCAACATGGTTAGCCAGATTTCGAGTGTACTCGCTTCCGAAGACCTGAACATCGATAACATGCTGAATAAAAAATATCAAAACATTGCCTACAACATTATTGATGTTACCCAACCCCAAATCGATGAAGGCATACAATCAAAACTGAAAGCCATTCAAGGGGTATTTATGGTGCGCATCATACAAAACTAAATACATCTCAAAAATGAGGGAGCCTTGGGTTTCCTCTTTTTTTGTTATTTTTGGACATCCCTCCACAGCCTGCGATAAATTTGAATAATAAGATAAAAAACATGAGCAAACAAATTGACAACAAAGCAGCAGATAACATACGTATTCTGTCTGCCTCCATGGTGGAAAAAGCAAAATCGGGCCATCCGGGCGGTGCTATGGGCGGAGCCGATTTTATTCACATTCTTTATTCCGAATTTTTAAATTACGATCCCTCCGATCCGGGCTGGGCCAACCGCGACCGGTTTTTCCTTGACCCTGGACATATGTCGCCCATGCTTTATTCGGTACTTACACTATCCGGGTTTTACAACATGGACGATTTGAAAAACTTCAGGCAATGGGGCAGCGTAACGCCCGGACATCCGGAAAAAGATGTGGCCAGAGGAGTTGAAAACACCTCCGGCCCACTCGGACAGGGACACACCATGGCCGTTGGGGCTGCGATTGCCGAGCGTTTTCTTTCAAACCGGTTCGGCGACTGGATGTCGCATAAAATTTACACTTTCATTTCCGATGGCGGAATCCAGGAAGAAGTTTCGCAGGGGGCGGGCCGTATTGCCGGGTACCTCGGGCTGGGCAACCTGATTATGTTTTACGATTCAAACGATATCCAGCTATCAAGTAAAACCAGTGTGGTAACCGAAGAAGATACAGCAAAAAAATACGAAGCATGGGGCTGGAATGTGCTTAGCATTAATGGCAACGATCAGGACCAGGTCAGAGAAGCCCTTAAAAATGCCAATAACGAAACGGAAAAACCGACCCTCATCATAGGGAAAACCATTATGGGAAAAGGCGCGGTTACCGAAACCGGTGAAAAATTTGAACGCAAAACCTCCACCCACGGAATGCCTTTAACAGGCGCCGGCGCATCTTTTGAAAAAACCATTAAAAACCTGGGAGGTGATCCTGAAAATCCTTTCCGGATTTTTGATGAAGTAAA
>CAYRBS010000395.1:0-2281 GCA_964422335.1 uncultured Mariniphaga sp.
TGCCGAAAATGCCATTCCCGAACCCACATTATCTTTCATCTCAATGGTGTATCCTGAATCCCAAAAATCCCCGTGATCTTTGTGAAAAGCAAATACCCCGTCTTTCCCGCGGGTGAGTAACACCAGTTGAACCTTGTATTTTTTCACAAGTTGTTTTCCAAAACTGATGAGACTTCCGGGTTTCAGTCCCAGTTTTTCTGTCAGGAACCCGATTTCTTTTTCTTTGATGCGCACCACATGGGAGGATTGCAGTAGATTTTCGACCACTTTCGCATCAAAAAAGTGTTCGAAGAGTTTCAGGTCCAGGAACCGGAGGGCCCCATGCGACTCTTTTATGAGTTCGCGGATGGTATTTTTTGATATGCCAAAACGCTGGGGGAGTAATCCGTAAAACAGGCAATCGGCATTGCGTCCCAGCTTCAGTGCCTCGGTAGAAAATTCAATATGGTCGAACGCAACATCGGGGGTTGCTTTAAAAATGGGTTCATTCTTTTTGTCGAAAGTAATATGGACCGTTCCGGTAGGAAATTCAGTGTCGATCTGCACGTCGAGGGTTGAGATACCCAACTCTTCCAGGCGTTTCAAAGCTTCCTGCCCGTGTTTATCGTCGCCCACCCGCGAGAGCAGGAACCCCTGTTCTCCAAATGAATTGCAACGAAAAACCATATTGGTTGGCGTTCCGCCCAATACCTTACCGTTTGGCATCAAATCCCATACAACTTCACCAAAAGCTACAATCTTTTTTTTCTTCATCGGTTCTATTTTCCGCCGGCAAAAATAGCGATAAATAAAACTGATTCAAATTCCGGGCAACAGCTTTTTTACAAAATCGTCGAGAACTTCGTCAAGCCTCGGTGTTCCAATCTCTTCCAAATCGTAAAATACACGGGTGCTGGGTTTATCAATTTTTATTACGCGGTTCAAATCGATGGGGGTGCCGATAATCACTGAATCGCAGTCGGTATTTTGAATGGTTTTTTCCAGGTCGCTAACTTGTTCGGCGCCATAGCCCATGGCCGGGAGAAGTTTTCCGATATTGGGATAAATCCGGAATGTCTGGGTTAGTTTTCCGGTGGTAAAAGGGCGCGGATCTACTATTTCTTTTGCCCCGAATTTACGGGCAGCAACAACGGCAGCGCCTATCTTCATTTCTCCGTGGGTAAGGGTTGGGCCGTCTTCCACGCACAATACGCGTTTCCCTTTAATCAAATTTTTGTTTTCCACACGTACCGGGCTGGTTGCGTCAATAACAAGGGCGTTTGGATTTACGGCAGCGATGTTTTTTCTTAATTGTTCCACATTTTCGGGCAGGGCCGTATCTATTTTATTGATAATAACCACATCGCTGGTGCGCAGAACCACTTCGCTGGGATAATACGTAAGTTCGGCCCCCACACGGTGCGGATCGGTAACGGCAATTGATAAATCGGATTCATAAAAGGAAAAATCGTTGTTCCCGCCATCCCATAAAATAACATCGCATCCGTCGGGGTCGTTTTCTGCTTCCCGCAAAATAGCTTCATAATCTACTCCTGCATAAATTACATTTCCGCGGGCAATGTGGGGTTCATATTCCTCCATTTCCTCAATGGTGCATTGGTGCCTGTTTAAATCGTCGATTGTGGCAAAACGCTGGACCTTTTGTTTTACCAGGTTGCCGTAAGGCATGGGGTGCCGGATTGCCACAACCCGGAGGCCTTTTTGCATGAGTGTCTGGACTATTTTGCGGCTTGTCTGGCTTTTTCCTGAACCGGTGCGGGTGGCGCATACCGAAATGACCGGTTTGGTGGAACTTAGCATGGTTTGCTTCGGCCCCAGCAACATAAAAGATGCCCCGGCTGCATTGGCCCGCGAAGCGGCTTCCATTACACGCTGGTTGGGCACATCGCTGTATGAAAATACACAAATATCTGCTTTCAGCTCGTTCACTAACCTTTCCATTTCTGATTCCGGATAAACAGGTATGCCCGCTGGATATAAAGTGCCTGCCAATTCTGCCGGATATCGCCGGTTTTCAATATCGGGTATCTGGTTGGCGGTAAATGCTACCACTTCAAAATCGGTGTTGTTTCTGAAAAAGGTATTAAAATTGTGAAAATCGCGGCCTGCCGCACCCATGATAATTACTTTTTGCTTTTCCATAAGCCTGTGTTTTTTTTATGTTGAAAAATTAAGGATAATAGCATTGAAAAAACAGGATAAATCTCATCCGGCAGGAATTTTTATTTGCGGTTTCAGAGACCTCTCCCTGAGGGTTGATTTTTCTTTTAACAACCTGTGG
>CAYRBS010000396.1:0-2278 GCA_964422335.1 uncultured Mariniphaga sp.
ATTATGGACAGGAACAGTAATACATATACATTCATTTATGCGGCGGGAATGGTTATCCTTGTTGCCACGATCCTGGCCTCTGCGGCCATGTCGTTACGGCCCCGCCAAACCAGGAATGCTGAAATAGAAAAAAAGCAAAACATTCTGGCTTCAGTGAATATTTTAAGCACAGTGGAGGAAACCGAAGAAATTTATGCCGACAGGATTAAAACCCAGTATGTGGTGGACTCCAACGGCGATGTGGTAGAAGATGTAGATCCTTTGGAGGTGGACTTAAAAAAGGAAAAAGCAAAGCCGGAAGACGAACGTTTACTCCCCGTGTATGAATGCGAAACGGAGAGCGGCCTGAAATATATATTTCCTATGCGTGGATCCGGATTGTGGGGCCCTATCTGGGGGTTTGTTTCATTAAGCGATGACATGAACACCATTTACGGCGCTAATTTCGACCACCAGAGTGAAACGCCCGGATTGGGAGCTGAAATTTCAACCGATTGGTTCCAGGAAACCTTTAAAGAAAAGAAACTTTTTGATGAGGATGGGAACCTGGTGTCCGTTACGGTTACCAAACCCGGACAGGATGCACCGGAAGAACATAGTGTGGATGGAATTTCAGGCGGCACCATTACCAGTAAAGGATTGGAACAAATGCTGCTGGAAGATTTCAGAAGTTACCAGGAATTCTTAATGAAGAAAAAATCTTAAGTGATGAGCGAACCATTATTTTCAAGAAAAAATTTAAAACTGCTGTCTGATCCGCTCGACAACAGCAATCCAATAACCGTGCAGGTACTGGGTATCTGCTCTGCACTGGCCGTAACAGCCCAACTTAAACCGTCGGTTGTGATGTCCATTTCGGTAGTAGCCGTTATGGGGCTGGCAAACGTTATTATTTCACTTTTGCGGAATACCATACCCAACCGGATCCGAATTATCGTTCAACTAACGGTTATCGCCTCGCTGGTTATTTTGGTTGACCAGGTATTGAAAGCCTATGTTTACGACGTAAGTAAACAGCTTTCAGTTTTTGTGGGGCTGATTATAACCAACTGTATCATTATGGGCCGGCTCGAAGCCTTTGCCCTGGGCAACCGACCGTGGCCGTCGTTCCTCGATGGCGTGGGAAATGCTGCCGGTTACGGGGTTATCCTCATTATCGTAGGATTTGTGCGCGAGTTATTTGGATCAGGCTCCGTTTATGGATTCCAGATTATCCCCGACAGTTGGTACATTGCCAACGGTGGGTTTTATGAAAACAACGGGATGATGATTTTGCCTCCCATGGCACTCATCACAGTGGGAATAATTATTTGGGTACAGCGTAGCCGTAACCGTAAGTTGATAGAAGACTAACCCGCAAAAAAGAAAAAGTTATGGAAAATCTGATTAATATTTTTATCAAGTCGATTTTTATTGAGAACATGATTTTTGCCTATTTCCTGGGCATGTGTTCTTACCTGGCCGTTTCCAAAACGGTTAAAACAGCTACCGGTTTAGGAATTGCCGTTGTTTTTGTTCTCGGAATTACAGTACCCGTAAACTACCTGATTGAAAACCATATATTGCAGGAAGGTGCTTTAACCTGGCTTGGTCCGGCTTTTGCCAGTGTCGATCTTAGCTTTTTGTCATTCATCCTGTTTATTGCTGTAATTGCATCAATGGTGCAACTGGTTGAAATGGTAATTGAAAAATTTGCCCCGGTCCTTTACAGTCAATTGGGAATTTTTCTGCCGCTGATTGCTGTAAACTGTGCAATTCTCGGTGGTGCGCTGTTTATGCAGCAAAAAGCTTTTCTGAACATTAGCGAAGCCACTGTTTATGGCCTGGGTTCAGGCGTTGGCTGGTTTCTGGCCATTGTAGGTATTGCCGCAATTCGCGAAAAAATACAGTACTCCAACGTTCCTGCGCCTTTGCGCGGACTTGGGATTACATTCATTGTCACCGGTTTAATGGGACTGGCTTTTATGGGTTTTATGGGAATTAAATTGTAAAATAAAAAAACATTTTCAATGCTATTGTTTTCAACACAAACAACCGTTATAATTGCCAGTGTGGCAGTGTTTTTAGGGTTGATCATCCTGCTGGTGGGCATTTTGCTTTATGCCAAGAAAAAACTGACCCCATCGGGCGAGGTAAAAATTGATATTAACGAAGGGGAAAGGGAAATTATCTCTGAACCCGGGAATACGCTGCTTTCTACGCTCAGCAACAATAAAATTTTACTCCCGTCGGCTTGCGGTGGCGGTGGTACCTGCGCTATGTGCCGTTGTCAGATTCA
>CAYRBS010000397.1:0-2265 GCA_964422335.1 uncultured Mariniphaga sp.
AAAAATCGGGGATTCCCGTTTCTGAAGTCAAACAAAAAAATGAAGCAACTATTCCACTCGGGAGGTATGGTACCTCGGAGGAATTTGGAAAGGCCGGCGCGTTTTTACTGTCGGATGCTGCTTCGTACATCACCGGCGCCAGTTTGGTGGTGGATGGAGGAAGTTTGAAATCGGTGTGGTAACCGCGTGGCACGATTTGCCACGAAGCGATGCTTGTTGCACAACCGAATATTTTTAAAACCAACGATTTGTAATCGCCGTATCCACCCAATCGAGTAGGAGGAAAATAAAATAGTTTCCTCCTACTTTATTTTCCGACCTCTCACACCACCGTACGTACGGTTCCGTATACGGCGGTTCCTTAGTCCACCCTCACTTTGAGGTAGTACTCCGAGAATGTGAGATACCCCGCCTTTGATAGACGTTCATTAGTTATGCTTCGGGAAGCAATAAAACTATTTGATACGTGCCAATAACCTTTACGGGTATTAGCCCATTCCCAGGATTTCCCTTTAGGAATGCCGAGTTTGCAAAGATTGCGATATCGCGTCTTCACACGCTTCCATTGTTTCCATATTACCATCCTGAGCCTTCGCCTGTACCATGTATCAATCCTTGAGAGCAAGCTCTTTATATCTGCATACTTGTAATAATTGACCCAACCTTTAATAAACGAGGAGAGCCTTTCTTTACGTTTTGCATTACCCCACCCATTGCTCCGTGAAGTCAAAAATCTGATTTTATCCCTAAGTTTGATTACAGTTTTAGGATGGATTCTAAAGCGAATATCTTCTTTTACTCGATAAAAGGAGTAGCCTAAGAATTTAATCCTATTAAAGTAAACTACCTGGGTTTTTGATTTATTGACTTTTAGAAACAGACGGTGCTCGATAAAATGAGTGATGCTTTCCATGACACGTTCTGCTCCGCGTTTGCTTTTACACAGTATAACCATGTCGTCTGCATACCGCACAAAACGGTGGCCACGGATAGTTAGCTCTTTATCGAGTTCGTTAAGCATGATATTACTCAACAATGGGCTTAGCGGGCCTCCCTGCGGAACGCCCTGCTCAGTGGTTTCAAATTTGTGTTCGACAACCACTCCTGCATTCAGGTATTTATGGATTAGCGAAACCACCCTGCTATCATCTACCGTTCTTGACAATATTTCCGTTAGCTTACTATGGTTGACCGTGTCAAAGAATTTCTCCATATCCATATCAATGGCATAGTGATAGCCTTCTGAAATGAATCGTTTGCATCTAAATAATGCTTTATGGGTACTTCTCTTTGGTCGGAAACCAAAACTGTTATCCGAAAATTGCCGTTCGTAGATAGGTGATAATACCTGGTGGATGGCTTGCTGAATAAAACGGTCTACAACCGTAGGAATACCCAGCGGCCGTTTACTCGTTTTATCCTTGGGTATTTCTACCCTGCGCACCGGGTTTGGATGGTATTTCCCGGATTTTATGGATTTTATCAGGTCTGAACCATGGGTCTTCAAATAGTCCCGAAGGACTCCGAATTCCATTTTATCGACACCATAGCTTCCCTTGTTTCGAACTACGCGCAGGTACGCTTTATTCAAATTATAGGGATTCAATATCTTTCCTAACAATCCATCCTCTTGTGGTGGTGTTACCTCATTGTTTTCGGTTATCCAAATGAAAGTCGGCACTTCGGCATATCCTCGGTGTTCCGCACCTACTTTCTGCCGGTAGCTATCTCTCGATATTTTCTGCTTTCTGCCTTTCATTGGTAATCCTCATTAATTTAGCAACTAAGGTTCTGCCCTTCTCCGCCAGCTGGCGGATACTATGGCTTCGGCTGACTTCTCACGATAAACTTGTTTTGACCATGCTTCATACTCCGTTTCCACATGTCCGTGAGACCTCCCGTGGTAAGATAAATAACTTTCACACCATGTCCCCTCCGCATTTACACTCCTGTATCCGTATAGTCTTTGGACTTCGTCTTGTTTGGTAAACTCATCCTACAGGATATGCCTGATGCGGTTCGTGTTCCTAAGGGCAGTGTTTTGCTTCCGGCTTCCTCCAGATTCCACCTCACAATGGACACCCTTGCCTTCAGCTAATGGTTGGTGACTATAAACCCCCATAGTGGACTTGCACAACTTAGCTATTTACCATGCACGGCACACCAAAAAAAGCCTTGCACACCGGCAAGGCTTTTTATTTATCAAAAATTAAATTTCTGCTATTGTTTTACCCTGGCTTCTTCAAACTCAACTCTGCGGTTCTT
>CAYRBS010000398.1:0-2255 GCA_964422335.1 uncultured Mariniphaga sp.
TCCTGTGTACAAAGAAAAAACCAGCAGGTATCCGACGATGAATTTTCCGGTTCAGAGAGTTGCATCCAGTGCCACGAGCGTTTTTACGAGTTGTGGGAACCCTCGTTTCACGGCAAAGCCATGCAGCCCGTGGATGCTGGTTTCGTAAAGGAATACCAGTTACCCGAAAGCAAACCCATGGAAATCGAAGATAAGCATTACGAGGTGATTTACGAAGATTCGTCCATGGTAATGCTGGAAAAAGAAGAGGGAGAACTTTTAAATAAATACACCATTGAATGGTCGCTTGGTGGCAGAAACGTTTTTACCTTCCTGGTGCCATTGGATAAAGGGAAATTTCAAACCATTCCGCTGGCCTACGACATGAACCGTCAAAGCTGGTTCAACTACCCGGAATCGGCCATACGGCATTTTGTGGATGAACAGGCAGAAGACGAAGCACTTCCCTGGAAAGACCGGATGTACACCTTTAACACAGGGTGCTACAACTGTCATGTAAGCCAGTTGAGCTCCAATTTCGACCTGGAAACGGAAACGTACCAAACCACCTGGAAAGAAGCCGGCATCAACTGTGAAACGTGCCACGGCCCCAGTGCCGAACATGTGCGCGTATTCATGGAAGCAGAAGAAAAAGGAGAGGAGCCGGAAGATATGAAATTAATTGTTACCAGCACCTTTACCCCCGAACAGCATAATTCCTCGTGTGCGACCTGCCATGCCAAAGGCAGCCCCATTACCGAAAGCTATATGCCCGGCGAACTGTTTCACGACCATTTTAACCTGGCCACCCTGGAAGACCGCGATTTTTATCCCGATGGCCGCGACCTGGGTGAAAACTACACCATGACGGGCTGGAGGATGAATCCCTGCGTACAGGAAAGTGATCTGCACTGTGTTACCTGCCATACCTCCAGCGGGCGCAACCGTTTTAAAGAGAATCCCAACGATGCCTGCACTTCCTGCCATCAGGAGAAAAAAGAGGAGCTGGTGGCGCATACCATGCATCAGCCCGACAGTGAAGGGTCAGTTTGTGTCAACTGCCATGCCCCCAGCCGCGAATTTGTGGGGCACTTTATCCGCAGCGACCACTCCTTCCGTCCGCCCATGCCGGAAGCCACTATAAAATTCGGATCGCCCAATGCCTGCAACCAGTGCCACGACGATAAATCGCCGGAATGGGCCAATGAAATTGTAAAAGCACGACCGAACAGCGATTACCAGGAAGAAACCCTTTACTGGGCACAACTCATAAAAGAGGCCCGCGAAGAAGAATGGGACCGCCTGGATGAAATGCTGAAAATTATTCAGGAAAACCGGTATAACGAAGTGGTGGTGACTTCTTTCATTCGTTTGCTGGATAACTGCCCCGACGAAAAAAAATGGGACACATTAATTGCCGCGATGTCAGAAAATGAATCTCCTTTGGCCAGGGCTGCAGCAGCTACTTCGCTTTCGGGAAATTTATCGGATGAAGCCCGAAAAGCCCTGGTTGAAGCTGCATCCGACGAATTGCGACTGGTGCGCGTTTCAGCCGCTTCATCGCTGGCAGGTTTTGATGACCGCCGTTTTTCGGCAGCGGAAAACGAAGTGATTTCAAAAGCAACCGACGAATACCTGAAATCGATGGTAGCACGCCCCGATGACTGGAGCTCGCACTACAACCTGGGTATCTACCATCAGAATCAGGGAAATGCCAATAAAGCCCTCGATGCGTATGAAACGGCGGTCCGGTTGTACCCCGAATCGCTCATGCCGCTCATTAACAGCAGTGTGCTCTATTCCTATCTGGGAAATCAGGATAAAGCAGAAGAAAATCTGAAAGAAGCTGTAAAAATCGATCCGGAAAATGAAGCTGCCAACCTCAACCTCGGGCTTTTGCTGGCCGAAAAAGGAAATCTGCAGGAGGCAGAAGCAGCGCTGAAAAAGGTACTGCAAAGCAATCCCGAACAAGCGGTTGCAGCATACAACTTAAGTGTAATTTCAGCACAAAGAAGTATGGATGAAGCAGTAAAATATGCTGCAATTGCTGCAGAATCCCGTCCTGAAGAACCCAAATATGCCTATACACTGGCTTACTACCAACTTGAAAACAACCGGAAAACCGAAGCGGAAAAAACCTTAAAAAATCTCATCGATGAACATCCTCTGTATCTGGATGCGGTAAGTTTTCTGGCTGATATTTACATGAGGGATGGAAAAACCCGGCAAGCTGTTTCGCTTTACGAGCAAACGCTGAAAACCGAAGGCATTTCGGA
>CAYRBS010000399.1:0-2252 GCA_964422335.1 uncultured Mariniphaga sp.
TCAACACTCAGTTTAAAGTCATCGAATTTTTCATTGGTTACCAGGTTTCCTCCAACGTCTTTGTTTACCAGGACACCGTCCACCATCCTGAACTGGTTATTTTCGGGAATGACCCAACGCGACAGGTTGTCATCCAGCAGGTTTTTGGGTTGTCCCCAAACCGGCGGTTTCTCGCGGGTCAGGCTTGGGGCCCGCACACCGGTCCACTGCAGTTTATGGCCGTCGAGCATCATATGCCCGCTCAGCTCATCATCCTCCAGGGAAAATTCAAAATCGAGGTCTTCAATATCCATCCACTGCGGAGGAATGGTAAATTGGTATTTCTCTTCCTCCGGAGAATAGTGAATTTCGGAAATGGGACGGGCGCTTCCTTCGTACCCCACATAATAACCCACCAGGGTAGAGAAACCAGAGAGTTTAACTTCCAGCCACCCGGGAAATCCGGCGACATCCATCAGGCCGTGGCGGAACAGCCCAAGGTCCTCCATGTCATCGTCATCAATAACAATGGTCAGGTTCCATCTGCCAATCACTTCCGAACCTTCAACGTCAGCCTGGGCCAACGCCGAAGCATGAATAATCAATGATAAAACAAGCAATAAAAGGATGTTACGTAATTTTTTCATAATAATGAAGCGTTAAAAAAATGTATAATATTTGTAAAATAAACAGTCTCTGTAAATTTATCGAGGCAAATTTATATAAAAACGATAACCGGAAATAATTTTTTACCACCTTCCGGCAATTGAGGTCAATTTTCCTGCACAAGCGGCTTCCCGTAAGTGCACGTTAATCGGTATTTACCTTCACATCTTTGAACATAAACGGGTTGTCGCTTAGCCTCAAGTCCTTGCCACTGGCGGTGGTCACGTTCCTGAGAATAACTTCCTCGGTTATGACATAAGGAAACTCCTCCTGGTACGAATCGTCGGTCATATCTGGATTGAAATTTGCAAAAATAGCGGGCCCCCTGTAGTCCTCCGGATGGTTGGAGTCGTCAATTTTGAGGTTTTCGATGATGATCCGTTCCGGCATATAACAGGTGTAGCCGAAATCGTGCTGTCCGGAATTGGAACCGCCAATCAGATTTGCACTGACTGGTCTTCCACCTGCAGGCACAAAAACGCAGTCACGGATGATGAATTCTCCCTGCCACGTACTGCCGTAGTCGGAGCGCAGATTGATGAGGCTCCTTCCGTAAATAGTGGAATTCTCCACGGTAAAAGTCCCGCTGCCGATGGCGTTTATTCCCTGGTGCCCCAGGGTTGAGTTACGTATGGTGCCATTGGCAACGCCCATGTGAGCATCGAACCGGGAAAAGGTGCAATTGTCGTAAACAAGGTTCTTGCAGTAGTTGGATCCCATGATTCCCCAATACTTGCTGTCTTTGATGTCGTTCGTCTGGCTGCAATTTTCGAATGACACATTGAGTGCCCTGCTGAGGGAGATATCATAGCTGCCCATGGAAACCGAAACTCCTGCCGAGCCTATGGTTTTGTAGGTCTTGTGTCCGGTAAGAATGGTGTTCCTGACCGTCACGTAGGAGCAGTCGCGGATATTGAGAAAGCCGCCATAAGGCGCGCCATGGTCACCCTCGCCGGTGATGTGGTGTTCCAGCCCATCCACCAGCACATTGGAACGCCTGATTGCAATACCCCGGCTGTAGTAGGTATATTTTGATTCTGCCTTGTTGGCAATGGTGGTAAACCGTCCACCGGTAAGGGTCAGCGTCGTTTCGTCAATGGGAAGGGCAGTTATTTCCGTGATCTGGTCAAAGTCCCAAATAATGGGTGCGTTCATATCCACATTTCCGTCTTTGTCAACAATAAAGATATCCGTTTGCGGAGATCCATCGTTTTGGTTCGGTCCAAACCGGATGTACCGTCTAACCTGGGAATTGGTAACGGTGATCAGGCAGGTTCCGGGCAGGGAAACATCGATTTTCTCCTGATTCCTCTTCAGGGAAGATATCCCCTCGAGGTTGAAGGGTTGCTGGCTGGAACTAACCTGGAAAACATGTGTATTACGGTTTTGGACGTCGGTATCGTCAATGATAAACTCAGCCGTGCCAAAATCGGTGTCGGTTTGGATGACCGCTGTGCGGTTTTTACCGCCGATGTAATATTTGGCCCCCTCGTCGGCTTTCACAGAAAGATCGTTCTGATTGGCGAATGCATGGGCCGCGGCGATGGCGTCTATATCATCGGTTTTGCCGTCGCCCCTGGCACCGAAGTCACTATAGCGAACCAACC
>CAYRBS010000400.1:0-2244 GCA_964422335.1 uncultured Mariniphaga sp.
CCACCAAAAGTACCGTCTATCTGAAAGTGTCCATGAGCTGTGGAGAAAAGATTTCCAAAAGTCGCCTCTCTGCTGCCTTCAGTTTTGGGCTTAAGCCCTCCCTTCAGGATGTCGAGGCCGCGGTTTCCGTCCTTGAGTCTGGCCCACCAGTTTAGTTTCCAGGCCATTGACCAGCCGGTGCTGACATCGCCCCGGTGTATCAGTGTTTGAATGCCCGCACTGGCCAGTTCAGGCGAATATTCCGGCGAGATTTGACTGCCGGGATAGAGGCTGTAGAGGTGTGAGATGTGCCGGTGGGTGTCATCAGAACGATCCCAGTCACGGTACCACTCCTGCAACTGCCCCATTCTACCGATGTGAAACGGATATAAACGCGGCACCGCCGCCCGAACCGATTCAATGAATGCATCTTCAATACCAAGCTGTGCCGAGGCCCGCAGGAGGTTAGAAAACGACTCGCGGATAATAGACATATCCATGGTCGAAGCCATTGAGATCGCCATCTCCTGGTCTTGGTACCTGAAGACGTTTTCGGGCGATGTGGCCGGATTGGTCACCAGTTGGCCCTTTGAATCTTCCACCATCCAGTTCATGAGAAACTCTGCAGAGCCTTTCATCAGCGGCCATGCCTTATTCGCCAGAAAATCCTTGTCGCCCGTGTGCAAATAATGTTCCCATAAATGCTGGGTAAACCATGCTCCACCCATGGGCCAGCAAGACCACCGGGGGGAACTCCCCATATCCCAGTCGCTGCCTCCGGGAGGTGAAGTTTTGGCCCATACATCGGAATTGTGATGCGCAACCCATCCGGATTCGATCCCGTAATTGACTTTTGCCGTTTTGGCACCATTTATTGCAAGTCCTTCCATGAAATCAAAAAGCGAATGGTGCAATTCAGAAAGGTTGGTAATCTCAGCCGGCCAAAAGTTCATCTGAGTATTTATATTTATGGTATAATTGCTGCCCCAGGGAGGCTGCACGTGGCGATTCCAGATGCCCTGCAAATTGGCAGGCGGAGTCCCTGTGCGTGACGATGCAATCAACAGGTAGCGCCCATACTGGAAATAGAGTGAAATCAGATCATGATCGTCGTTCCCTTCATGATATTTCAGGAGGCGGGTACTCGTTGGCAGCCCGGAAACCGGCCCCAGGTCAAGTTCCACGCGGTCGAACAGTTCGGCGTAGTCAGCTAAATGCCGGTTGTACAGATGTTCCCAACTGTATTCTGCAATCGAATTGAAAATCTCTCCGGCAACCCGGGCAGGATCTTTGCCTTCAAAGGCGGGAGATTTGTCAAAACCGTTGAAACTGGTGGCCGTGGCCAGAACCAGCAGTACCTCATCGGCATTGGCCACTCCTATCGTGTTATCCCCTGAAAAGGGCTCCCCGCCCTGAGAAAATACTCGCAGGTGCATTTCAAAGGTCATTCCTTCCCCTTCTGGCTCATAAACAACCTGCTCTGGTTCTGATTCCCGGTGTGCGACATAAGCCGGAGCCTTACCTTTTAGTATCAGGTAATCGGCTGCTTCGATCTCAACCGTGTGATTCAATTTAGAGGTAAGACTGGCATTGAAGCTGATTTTGCCAGCCTCAGATGCAGACAAGCGAACCACCATCACCTGATCGGGGTGACTAATAAATGATTCACGTTTGCAGACCACTCCTTCCTGCTCATAGGTGACGGTGGAAAGTGCATTGCGCAGGTCGAGGCTGCGTTTGTAATTTTCGATACTGTTATGATCGGAGGGGAACTCCAGGAACAGGTCTCCCATAGGAAGATAGCGGGCCGAGTAAGGGCCGTGCATCCCTCTCCAAATCTGATCCGCCTCACTATAGTCGCCATCAAATACAGCCTGGCGCACCTGTTTCAAAATCTCAGGCGAACCTTCATTGCCGGGAACGGGCCCTCCCGACCACAAATGATGATCATTCAGCGAATACTGCTCTCTTTGAACACCACCGAATACCATGGCACCGGTTCTGCCGTTCCCCAGCGGAAGTGCCTCCTCCCAAAAGCCGGCAGGACTATCGAACCAAAGCTCCAGCGGTTTCTTCTCAACTTGTGCCAACAAACTGTTATTGCTTGTCATCCCAATTATTAGAATTATGATAAAAGCCGATGTCATTTCTTTTACCCTGTTATTAGATACTTTATACATTTTCTATTATTTAATTTTTTGAGTCCCGTTTTTCAAAACGCAATAATGTATTCACCTGATTTATTAGTATTAAACTCAATGACAT
>CAYRBS010000401.1:0-2239 GCA_964422335.1 uncultured Mariniphaga sp.
CTTCATTGCTTTGGGCCCAACCCCGGGTTACCCTGGAATCCAATCCCGCTGAGAAAAAAGTGGATGTGCTTGTGGGAGGGGAACTTTTTACCTCCTATATCTATCCTGAAAATATTAAGAAACCGGTATTGTGGCCTGTGGTTACTGCCGGGGGGAATGAAGTTACCCGGCAATTTCCTTTAAAAAACAAGGAAGGTGAACGGGCCGATCATCCCCACCATGTGGGCATTTGGCTCAATTACGGCGATGTGAACGGCCTCGATTTCTGGAATAATTCTGAAGCAATACCTCCGGAAAGGGCTGACAATTACGGTACAATTTTTCATGAAACCGTTGAAAACACAGAAAGCGGAAAAGGTGTTGGAAAACTGACCACCACCGCTTCGTGGAAAGATAATAACGGGAATACCTTGCTTGGGGAAACTTCGGAGTTCTCTTTTTCGGTGCAGGGGAAAAACCGCATTATCGACCGCACCACAACACTGAAGGCGGTGAACGGAAAAGTGAATATTACCGACAACAAAGAGGGGATGTTTGCCATTCGTGTAACCCGCGAACTGGAGTTGCCTTCTTCCGGTAAAGTGAAACTGACCGATTCGCACGGGAATGTAACTGAAGTAGATGCCTCGGATGATGAAACTGCCACGGGGAGCTACCTCAGCAGCGAAGGCATTACCGATAACGACGTTTGGGCAACCCGGGGAAAATGGATGAAACTTTCAGGTGTTATCAACGGTGAACAGGTGGCCATTGTAATTTTCGACCACCCCGGAAATGTAGGCTATCCTACCTACTGGCACGCCCGCGGTTATGGCTTGTTTGCTGCCAATACCCTGGGGCAGAAGGTGTTTTCAGATGGTAAAGAAGAAGTGGATTTGGTTGTTAACGATGGGGAATCTGCTACGTTTCGCTACCGTTTGGCTGTTTTTTCCGGCGATCCTTCTGTGGAAGAAATTGAAAAGATGGCAAAGGAGTTTGAATCAAAAATTTGATGAATGGAATGTGAGATTTCGTCAGGCAGTGTGAAATTTCTGTGTGTTTGATATATGGCTTTAAACTACATCTGGATATTCTTTTTCCTGGCTGCCTTTGTGATAGGGCTTGTGCGGCTGCTGTTTTTTGGCGATGTGGAAGTGTTTCCCAATATGGTGAACGAAACATTCGACATGGCCAAAACCGGTTTTGAGATTTCCCTGGGGCTCACCGGTGTGCTCACACTTTGGATGGGAATCATGCGGATTGGCGAAAAAGGCGGTATTGTAAGTGTTTTCTCACGGGTTATCGGACCTTTTTTCAATAAGCTTTTTCCGGAACTGGGGAAATCGCACCCTGCTTACGGCTCCATTTTGATGAACATTGCCGCCAACATGCTGAACCTCGATAATGCCGCTACGCCAACCGGATTGCAGGCTATGAAAGAGATGCAGGAAACCAATCCCGATAAAAAAACCGCATCCAACGCACAAATTATGTTTCTGGTGTTGAATACATCCGGGCTGACACTCCTGCCCATCAGCATCATGGTGTACCGGGCGCAACTGGGAGCTGTCAATCCATCCGATATTTTTATCCCGATTTTACTGGCCACCTATTTTTCAACGCTGGCCGGACTGATTGCCGTGGCCTTTTACCAGAAGATTAATTTGCTCGATAAAGTAGTGCTGAGTTATCTTGGCGGACTTACACTGGTTATTATTGGCATCATCTGGTACTTTTCCACCCTCGACAAGGAAGCGGTTACGCAGGTCTCGAATTTAGCCAGTAACTTCATCCTTTTTTCAGTCATTATTGCTTTTATTGTAATGGCTGTTTTGAAAAAAGTAAATGTTTACGAAGCTTTTATCGACGGTGCCAAAGACGGTTTTAAAACGGCCGTGAAAATTATTCCTTACCTGGTGGCTATTTTGGTTGCTATTGGTGTTTTCAGGGCGTCGGGTGCAATGGAATGGCTCATTTCCGGTTTCTCATGGGTTTTTGAACAAGCCGGGATTAACACCGACTTCACTCCAGCTTTACCAACAGCACTAATGAAGCCCCTGAGTGGCAGCGGCGCCCGCGGAATGATGGTGGACGCCATGACAACTCATGGTGCCGATTCGTTTGTGGGGCGCGTGGCCAGTACGGTTCAGGGAGCTACCGATACCACCTTTTATGTGCTGGCTGTTTACTTTGGTTCAGTGGGCATAAAAAATACGCGGTATGCCGTGGTTTGTGGGTTAATCGCCGATTTTACCGGAAT
>CAYRBS010000402.1:0-2237 GCA_964422335.1 uncultured Mariniphaga sp.
ATGAGTTTAACAGTTAAAGGAAAAATACAGCAAATATTAAAACCCGAATCGGGGGTGAGCCGTGCCGGCAAAGAGTGGAAGAAACAAGAGTTTGTAATTGAAACAGAAGATCAGTTTCCCAAAAAAGTTTGTTTTACGCTTTTTAACGATAAAATTTCGTTGATTGAAGGTTTTGGCGAAGGCGATGAGGTGGATGTTTCATTCAATCTTGAATCGCGGGAGTTTAACGGAAAGTGGTATCATAATGTGAATGCGTGGAAACTGGAAAAAACTTCCGAAAGCGGAAATCTTCCCGAACCGCCGCCTGAATTCAGGCCGGATGATATTCCGCCAGAACCGGCAGATGAGCAGGGAGGTGATCTGCCTTTTTAAACTGGTGTACCAATAATTTTGGCACATAAAATTTTTGAGTTGAGTGGATAATGACGGATTTCCCGGATTATGTCCCTTTCAATAAAACTTTTTTTACATTTGAACATTGATTCAAAAATTTACCAGATGAACCTGTCAAGAAGAAAATTTTTTAGCCAGTCGGCTGCCGGAACGGCGGCCTTGGTTAGTATCCCGGCCATTGTTTCTGCAACGGTGGCCACCGGGAAAAGTGAAAAAAGTAAAAAATTCTCCCGTTTTCAGGAAGGGGATACCATCCTGTTCCAGGGCGATTCCATTACAGATGCCGGAAGGGAGAAAGAAAAAGAGCTGCCAAACAACCCGCAATCATTTGGTTCGGGATATGCTTTTCTTGCTGCTTCGGCGCTCATGAACGCCCTCCCGGAGAAGAATCTTACCTTTTACAACAGGGGGATTAGCGGGAACAAGGTTTTTCAGTTAGCTGACAGGTGGCAAAAGGATTGTTTCGATTTGGAGCCGGATATTTTGAGCATCCTTATTGGCGTGAATGATTACTGGCACAAGCGAAACGGAAATTACGACGGTACAGTGGAAGTTTATGAAAACGATTTTCGTGCCTTGCTAAAACGGACAAAAGAAAAACTGCCCGGTGTGAAACTTGTAATTTGCGAGCCGTTTTATGTGTTGAATACAACAGCCGTGGATGAAACCTGGGTAGAACCCATGAAACAATACCAGGCCGCTGCCAAAAAAATTGCAACTGAGTTTGATACGGTCTGGGTACCTTTCCAAAAGGTTTTCGACGAAGCTGTAAAACACGCTCCCCCTACATACTGGACCCGTGATGGCGTTCATCCTTCAATGGCAGGCGCCCAGTTAATGGCCGAAGCATGGTTAAAGGCGGTGGAGTAACATAAAAAAAGGCGTTCCCCATTTTCAGGAACGCCTTTTTTTGATGTGCAAACTTTTCTTTTCTATAACATCTCTTTTACCTGCCGGTAAACGTTGTCGCCGTTGAATCCCAGTTTTTCGTCCAGCACTTTGTAGGGAGCCGAATAACCAAAGGATTCCATTCCCCAGATTTTTCCGTTTTCGCCTACCAGTCCTGAAAGGGTTACGGGTAATCCGGCGGTTAATCCGAAACGTGGTATTCCTGCCGGAAGAACACTCTTCTGGTACTCTTCAGGTTGTTTTCTGAATAATCCTTCAGAGGGGGCAGACACTACCTGAACGTTTAATCCGTCTTTTTCAGCGAGCAATTTGGCGCCTTCAACCAGCGAGGATACTTCTGAACCGCTGGCTACCAAAACCACATCGGGTTTGCCTGTAGGTTTTAAAACAATATATGCCCCTTTATTTGCCTGCAATGCCGATTCATAAGGATTCCCGTTCACCGGGAGGTTTTCAATGTTCTGGCGTGAAAGAATCAGTGCGGTGGGTGAGGAAATATTTTCCAACGCCATTTTCCATGCCACGGTGGTTTCATTGCCATCGGCCGGGCGAAGTACCAACATGCTGCTTTCGCCGCTGTGGTTTTTAAGTTTTTCCAGCAGGCGGATTTGTGCCTCCTGCTCCACCGGCTGGTGAGTGGGGCCGTCTTCGCCCACACGGAAAGCATCGTGGGTCCACACGTATTTTACCGGGAGTTCCATTAATGCAGCCAGGCGTACCGCGGGTTTCATGTAATCGGAAAAAACAAAGAAGGTCCCGCATACCGGAATTACCCCGCCATGCAGCGCCATTCCGTTTGCCATGCAGGCCATGGTGAGTTCGCTCACCCCAACTTGCAAAAATGAACCGCTAAAGTCGTTTTTGGTGAAAGGAGTGGTTTTTTTCAGGAATCCGTCGGTTTTATCGGAGTTGGAAAGGTCGGCTGATGCCACAAT
>CAYRBS010000403.1:0-2219 GCA_964422335.1 uncultured Mariniphaga sp.
GGATAAACCGGATCAACCATTCCCGGTCTCTTGTTTCATTAATCCCTGCCAAATCGGGCCCTATCAGCTTTCCCTCGTTGATGGTGTGGCACGCGGCACAGGTAGCTTCATACAAACTTTCACCCTCACTTTGCGCACGTACCTTGAGAATTTGAGAAAGCAGGAGTATTACAGCCAAAAACGATAGTTTATTCATGGTTTTTTTATTGACGTTTTTGAATAGCCTAAAAATACAAACTTAATGTGGACAAAAAAATCCTTTTGTCAATATTAGCATATAATTTTTCATCGTTCACCCATATCTTTATTCAATTGTTCCGGAAAAATGAATGCCTTTTTTATGGTTCTTTAATAAAAAATAAATAATCAGCAAGTTAATAAATGCCAGTAAAACAAACACCATAAATCCACGGGCATAACCAATATCACCGTACTTACCGGCAATGGCACCCATAACGGGCGGCAGGGCAAATCCGCCAAAAGCCCCCAGTCCGCCTACCCAACCGGCAGCACCCCCCACAGCTTTGGGAACATAAACAGAGACCAGTTTAAATACTGCGGCGTTGGCGATACCCATACCGGCAGCCAGCAATAAAACGGCAATCACACTGGTTAAAATGACGTTGGCAAAAGAAAGAATTGCTGCGGCAAGCAGAATCGCCACCATAGCAAGTAATGCAACTTTTTCGCCGCCAAATTTATCGGCAACAGAACCCCCGGGAACGCGTATTGCAGAAGCCAGAATGGAAAAAACCGCCGTAAAAAGTCCGGCCTTTACCGGGGCAAACTGTTGGAATTCGCTCCAATAGGTAGGAAACCAGGCTGTCAGCGCTATAAATCCACCGAATGTGGTAAAATAGAGTGCTACCAAAGCCCATGTGTTCTTAATTTTTGCTGAATTTATGAGGCTGTCTTTTACACTGCCTGCCGGAAATATTTCCTGCCCGTTTTCCCGGGCTTTTTTCCGGGCTTCCTCATCAGAAAAACCGGCATTACGGAATTGGAAATAATAGGCATTTGCCCCGATTACGCCATAGATTATAGTTCCTAAAAGCAAAAACAGGAACCAGGCAAAATAGGCTGAAATAAATCCGTAGTAGGTTAAAAAGATGGGTAAAACCAGTGAAAAAATTCCGGGTGCCAGATTCCCGATTCCGGCGAAAGTCCCCAGGGCCATTCCCTGCTTGTTTTTTGGAAACCAGTAAGAAGTTTGTCCAATTCCTACCGAGAAGGTGGCAATGCCGCAGCCGCTCAGAAAACCAAAAAATAACACAAGGCCATAAAGCCCTTTCATTCCATCGGGATAGGAAGTGAATAACAGCAGGGTAACTCCTCCCAATCCAATCACGCTAAGCAACATAAGAATAAAAAAAGGTTTTTTACCCCCGGTGGTATCCACCCAGGCGCCAAACGGGATTCGAAGCAATGAACCGGAAAGCGACGGGATGGCAATCAGCAACCCAAGCAAAGCCGGGGTTAAATCCATGGCTTCTTTAAACTTTACTGCGGTTGGGCCATACAACGCTACAGCCGCAAAACCAAAAAAGAAACCTACAGTAGTACCGGTTAAGCCTCTGGTACTGCTTCCCTTAACATTCATATTTTTGGGTTTATAGTTTTTGCCAAAATAGATAAACCCAAAAATATAAATTGTAACAATTATTACATTTTCAGATATTAAAATGCGATTACCTTTTCGCTGTCAACCATTCACTCCGTAAATTCAGTCATATTGCTGATTTCAATAATTTAATGCGCTCAGCGTTTTAAACCCACAGAAACAGCCGCACGAACCGCGGATTTTTACTTTGGCAACATTAACCGTAAAACACATAAAATTTATTCAAAAAAAATGCATAACCTACCTATTTTACAACATCTTTTTTTATGATTTTTGTTAACATATGTTCTTTTAATAAATAATAACTTTACCCATATTTCTTAAAATAAAAAAAACAGATTATGAGTAATTTTCAGGAACAAGCGCAAAGTGTTTATGATTTTATAGGAACCCTTTCAAAAGAGAATCCTAAAGTAGCCGAAGGATTTGTTACCATGCACAAAGCTACGGGAGAGGACAAAGTTCTTACGGCTAAACAGAAAGAATTAATTGCATTGGGGATTGCCATTACCATTCGGTGCGAAGGTTGTATCGCCTGCCACGTAAAAGCAGCTTTGGACACCGGTGCTACACAAGAAGAAATTGTTGAAACCATTGG
>CAYRBS010000404.1:0-2218 GCA_964422335.1 uncultured Mariniphaga sp.
TTTTGTTTAGATGCCTACTGGTTTATCGATGAGTCCAAAAGCGAAGTTTCCATCGAAACCGGGCAGTTGACTCGTCCGGTGAAGCAGCAAAGGTATTCGTTGGGCGGAGCGGGAAATGTTACCAACAACCTCACCGCAATGGGCGTGAAAGACGTGAGGGCTTTCGGGATTTTGGGCCCTGATCCGTTTGGTACCGAAATGGTGAAAGTGATGCAGGAAAACGGGATTAATCCGGAAAACCTGATAATTCAGGAGCAAAACTGGTCAACCCATGTTTACACTAAACCCTACATTGCCGATGTGGAGCAGAACCGGATTGATTTTGGGAATTTCAACCAACTTTCCGATGAAACGGCTGACCTGCTTATTCAAAAACTCAGAAACGACATTCCCGAAGTGGATGTAATTATTATCAATCAGCAAGTGTTATCAGGCATTCACACCCAATATTTCCGTAAACGGATTGTGGAAGTAATTCAAGAGTTTCCTGAAAAAATATTTATGGTGGATAGCCGCAACTACAGCGACTTTTACGACGGCGCCTATCGGAAAATGAACGACAACGAGGCGGCCAATCTGTGCGGATTCAAAAAAGAGCCAAACGACGTGGTGCTGTATTCCGAAGTGCGGGAGGCCGCGTTACGGCTGTATCAAAAGTATGGCAAACCGGTATTCATTACCCGGGGCGAAAGGGGGTCGGTAATTGCAGGCGAAAACGGTGTAACCGATATTTACGGGTTGATGATTATTTCGAAGGTTGACACCGTGGGTGCCGGCGACAGCTACCTCGCTGGTGCAGCATCCACACTGGCGGCAGGTTACAGTATGGAAGTGGCTGCTGAAATCGGGTCCTACGTTGCCGGGGTTACGGTGCAAAAGTTGTTTCAAACCGGTACGGCAAACCCGGAAGAGATCCTTCAGATTGGTACCGATCCCGATTTTGTGTATAGCCCGGAACTGGCCGAAGACATCCGCCACGCCAAATACTGGAATCAATCTGAAATCGAAATCGTCAACGAATGGCCGAAGCCGCTGCAAATCAGTCATGCCATTTTCGACCACGACGGCACTATTTCCACCCTGCGCGAGGGATGGGAACACATCATGCTTCCTATGATGATGAAAGCCATTCTGGGAGAACATTTTCATGAAGCCGATGAGGCGCTGTACCATAAAGTGCATGACCGGGTGGTCGATTTTGTGGATAAAACAACCGGAATTCAAACCCTGGTACAGATGAAAGGGCTGGTGGACCTGGTGCGTGAATTCGGCCTTGTTCCCGAAGATCAGATACTCGATGAATTTGGATACAAAGAGATTTACAACAAAGAGTTGCTGAAAATGGTCAGGGAACGGGAGGCGAAATTGTCGCGGGGAGAATTGGCGCTGGAAGACTTCACCATGAAAAATGCCGTGGAACTGCTTGAGAAATTACACCGGGCAGGCGTAACATTATACCTGGCCAGCGGAACCGATGAGGAGGATGTAAAAAACGAAGCCCGCATTTTGGGTTACGATCACCTGTTTGAAGGCGGTATTTACGGCGCTGTGGGCGATGTGACCAAAGAAGCCAAGAAAATAGTACTCGACCGGATTCTCAATGTGGTTGGTGAATCAAAAACCGGCCAATTGGCTGCATTTGGCGACGGCCCGGTGGAAATCCGCGAAACCCGCAAGCGGGGAGGGGCAACCATTGGCATTGCCAGCAACGAGGTAAAACGCCACAGCCTGAATGAAAGCAAACGTTCACGGCTCATCAAAGCCGGGGCGGATGTCATTATTCCCGATTTTTCGCAGTTGCCTAAGTTACTCCAGTTGCTGAATGTAAAAGAATAGATCTCAATATAAAGTATCCAGTCTTGCTACTTAATACTTAATACTAATTGTCTTATAATATGCCTTACCCGAAATTTGACCGAAACAAACTGGATATCAAACGGCTGGCCGACCGGAAGAACAAGGTTTATATCGAACGGGACCACATTCCTGTAACCCAGCAACCCGGGGATTTAAATTCCAAAGGGATTCAACTTATCGATACCACCGTTGACCGGATAAAAAAAGCCCGGGAACTAAAACGTTCGGTAATGCTGGCTTTTGGAGCGCATACCATTAAAAACGGTATGGGACCCACACTCATTGCGCTCATGGAAGAAGGCTGGGTGACCCACCTCGCAACCAACGGCGCCGGAATCATCCACGACTGGGAGTTTGCCTT
>CAYRBS010000405.1:0-2213 GCA_964422335.1 uncultured Mariniphaga sp.
GAAAGTACCCCCGGGGGCCTTCCTGCTATCCAAAAGGTACCTGGCTTTTTTTTAATGATATCATTTTCACTGAATTTCTTATTTGCATATTCCGGCTCAAAGTTTACACCCCATTCCGGGCAAAATTTACACCCTATTCCGGGATAAAGTTTACACCCCATTCCGGATGAAAGTTGACAGGTAATTTTCGATGGTTTCCCGGTCATATTTTTTTTGTAAAAAAAAGATATGGCAAATAAAACAATAGGAGCAATTATGATTAGGGAAATCATTCGATTGAAAAGTGAAAAACATTCAAACTCGCGGCTTGCAAAGGCGCTTAACCTTTCACGTCCAACGGTTATCAAGTATGTGAAACAAATCGAAAGCAGCGGATTCAAACTGGAAGAACTGGCATCCCTGAACGATGCAGAACTTCACGAACTCTTTGAAGCCGGGGCCACGCCGCCGCGGGTCAACAGAAACATAATATTTATAGAGTTAATAGAGTTCTTTTCTTATGTAGAAAAGGAGTTGAAAAAGCCAGGTGTAACCCGCCAGTTATTATGGGAGGAATATAAACGCAAACATCCCGACGGGGTGATGTACACCCAGTTTTGTTACCATTTCCAAAAGTGGCGCAACCAAAACGATGCTTACATGCACATGGAGCATAAAGCAGGCGACAAATTATTTGTGGATTACGCGGGAAAGAAACTAAATTTTATTGACTACGCAACCGGAGAAATAAAAGAGGCAGAGGTTTTTATCGCCACCCTTGGGGCAAGCCAGCTCACCTATGTAGAAGCAACCCTGAGCCAGACAATACCAGACTTTTTGCACGGCCTGCAAAACAGTTTCCGCTATTTTGGCGGGGTAACCGAAGCTGTAGTTCCCGATAATTTGAAATCGGCCGTTACAAAAAGCGACAAGTACGAACCGTGGATAAACGAACGCCTGGCCGATTTTGCTTCCCATTACAACACCACCATTTATCCGGCAAGGTCACGCAAACCCAAAGACAAAGCATTGGTTGAAGGCGCCGTTAAAATCGTGTATCACCGTATTTATGCTGCCATCAGGAATAAAGAGTTTTATTCGCTTGAACAATTAAATGCAGCAGTAAAAGAGGAGCTCGAGAAATACAATAATCTGCACTTCCAGGGCAGGGATTACAGCCGCAGGGATTTGTATAATGAAACCGAAAAAAAAGTATTAAAGCCACTTCCTGTCACAGGTTATGAGCTAAAGGAATATAAAATGGCTACGGTTCAGAAAAACTCCCATGTGCTGTTAAGCAAAGACAAACATTATTACAGTGTGCCTTATTCCTACATTGGCAAAAAAGTTAAACTCATTTACACGCAACGTGTCGTTGAAGTTTACTGCAACCACAAACGCATTGCTTTGCACCGGCGGGATTATTCTTCGCACAGATACACAACAGTAAAAACCCATCTTCCTTCCAGCCACCGGTTTGTTTCGGAATGGAGCCCCGAAAAGTTTACCCGATGGGCTGCCACAATCGGGGAATCGACCGAAGAATACATAAAACAGGTGCTGGAAACCAAACAATACCCTGAGCAGGGGTACAAATCATGTCTTGGCATCCTTGGATTTGCCAAACGTGCAGGAAGTGAGAGACTTGAAAATGCCTGTGAAAGGGCATTAAGTTACCAGGCTTACAGCTATCACACCATCAGGGACATTCTGGAAAAAGGCCTTGACAGGCTGGCCTCCGAAAACAGTAAAGAATTAAAACTCCCTTTTCATGATAATATCAGAGGAAATTACGAATAACAAAAACGATTTGATTATGAACACGAATGCAACAATTGAAAAAATGCAGCAGATGCGCCTGCATGGCCTGAAAAAGGCTTACGAAGCATCATTTGAAACAGGACAGAACAACTCGCTGACTAACGATGAGTTTTTAGCCTGGCTTATTGAGGCTGAATGGGATGAACGTATCGGTCGTAAAACTGAAAGGCTGGTAAAAACAGCCCGGTTCCGCTATCAGGCATCGGTCGAGGAAATCAGTTTTGCCCCGGAAAGGGAACTGGACAGAAACCTTCTTACACGACTGGCAGATTGCTCTTTTATTGATCGTGGCGAAAATATTATTATTACCGGCAGTACGGGGGCAGGTAAAAGTTTTCTGGCAACAGCACTGGGATACCAGGCCTGCCTCAAAGGGTACAAAACCATGTATTTTAACCTGGGCCGGCTGTTTA
>CAYRBS010000406.1:0-2189 GCA_964422335.1 uncultured Mariniphaga sp.
TTAAAATGCCCACACTTCGGGGTGAAATTACGGGTGAATACAAACGGGTAAATAACCGGTTTACACAATATTCCATCGAACTGCCTGCAAATATGGCGGGCGAATTCAGTGCAGGTTTTTCATCGGAGGATGTGGTTACCATAAACGGTGAAACCGTAAATCCTTCGTTTGGAACCATCCGGTTGAGCCCGGGGAAAAATGACATAGAAATCAGGGTGAATTCGTTTTGAAAATAGATTTATAATCAAAAAAAAATAGAAAAAATGAAAAATGGATTGCTTATTCTGCTGCTGGCCTTTTGGTCGGTCAGCGGTTATTCCTTCACACAACGCGATGTGTTGGTGAACAAAGCCAGTGAGATTGGCCTGGCAGAAACACTTGTTACTGATTTTTCGGAAATTGATTTCCCGGGATACAATGACAGGGATTTCTGGAACAACCTGCCCGAAAACCTCCGGCAGCAGTATATCGAAAATGCAGAAGAGTACCTCGATTACGACTGGCCGGTGGTAAAAGCTACTGATTACCTGGAAATTATCCGCTCGGGCGATCGCAGACAAGGTGCGTATTCCGCTCCCCGCAGTGCTTTATTGGCATCGGTAATGGGCGAACTCGCTGAGGGGAAGGGTCGTTTTACCGACCAGATTGTGAACGGGGTGTGGTATTACAGCGAACAAACCTGGTGGGGATGGTCGGCACACCTCACTGCTCAAAAAGCGCCGCACGGCCTGCCCGATGCCGATGAGCCGGTTATCGACCTTGGCGTGGGCGAAATTGCCAACATCCTTTCGTGGACCTGGTTCCTGTTTAAAGAAGAATTCGATGAAATCCATCCGCTTATCGCCAAACGGCTGAAAGACGAAATCATGAAAAAAGCGGTGATCCCCTATTACGAACGCAACGACTTCTGGTGGATGGGGCTCGACGGCGGGCGCTCGGTGAACAACTGGAACCCGTGGACCAACCACAATATGCTCACCGCCATTCTGATTCTCGAAGATGACCGGGCCAAAAAAATTGAAGGGGTGCAAAAAGTAGTCCGCTCGCTCGATGTTTTTGTGAATGAATACCCCGACGATGGCGGTTGCGACGAAGGTCCGTCGTACTGGGGCAGGGCAGGGGCCTCGCTTTACCAGTGCATCGATTTGCTGAAAAGGGCCACCGGAGGAAAATTTGATGTGTACGACAACCAGCTCATTCAAAACATGGGGAACTACATCTACAAGGCTTATATCGATTACCCGTATTTCATCAATTTTGCCGATGCCGATGCTACCACCGGAAGCCGCCCGCAAATCATTTACAGTTACGGGAAAGATATCGAAGACCCTACCATGCAAAAGTTTGGTGCATTTCTCGCCGAAAAACAGGACTGGGGTGAAAAAACACCCGGAGGGAAAGTCGATGAGCAGATTATGCAACTGATGCACCTGGAAGAAATTGAAAATGCGGAGGCCGAAAATGCCCTTATCAGCGATTTCTGGCTGCCCGATACCGAGGTGGCAGGCGCACGCGATGAAGCCGGTTCGTCCGAAGGTTTTTTCTTTGCTGCCAAGGGCGGACACAATGCCGAAAGCCATAATCACAACGATTTGGGCTCATGCGTGATGTACTTCAACGGCAAACCCGCCCTTATCGATATTGGCCGCGAAACTTACACCGCCAAAACATTTAGCAGTCGCCGCTACGAAATCTGGACCATGCAGAGCCAGTACCATAACCTGCCAAAAATAAACGGGGTGGACCAAATGCAGGGTCGGAACTATGTGGCAACGAATTCCGGTTTTAAAGCAAATAACAGAAGAGCGGTGTTCTCAACCGATATTTTTAAAGCCTATCCCGAAGAAGCTGCGGTGAAAAAATGGGTGCGCACCTACCAACTCAACAGGGGCAAAAAATTTATTGTAAAGGATGATTATGAATTGGCAGAGGTGCTGGACGAACCGACAACCATTAATTTTGTAACCTATTGCAAGGTGTCGGAAACGGAACCCGGTGTGCTGCATTTGGAAGGTGACGGGTTCAACCTGGAAATGGAGTATAACGCCAAAAACATTACACCCGAAATTGAGTTTAACGAGGTGACGGATGCTGGTCTGAAACGTTACTGGCCCGACGGAATCACCCGGATTGTATTCACCATAAACAACCCGGGAACAAAAGGGAAAAATGAGATTGCGATAACAGAA
>CAYRBS010000407.1:0-2184 GCA_964422335.1 uncultured Mariniphaga sp.
AAGCCGGTGTCCAGCCCGGGAAAAGGACGGAGACGGGCAGCTACATTTTTATTCCAATCTACCAGGATAGGATGAACGGTTAAATCGGCACAAAAACACGGGATATTTTCCTGTGCGGCCACCCGGGCAATTTTCAGTGTCATACTCAGGGTTTTTGCTATCGGCTTTAGTGCGATGGCCCGGTAGCCCATTTGTATCCGTTTCAATGCATCCTGGTCGGTATGGGCGCTTTCGTCGGCTGCCAAACGTACCGGAATATCTGAAACATCCACTTCCAGCTCTTCAGGAAATGGTTCTTCGATGATGGCGATTTGTTCAAAAGCCCCTATTTTTTTTGCATGATCGATTAACTTTTGCAGCGTTTCCTTTTTTTCATAACGCCCATTGGCATCGAAATAATAAGGCAGTTTTCCGTCTTCCGTATGGCGGGTACGGTATGTTCCAATGGCTTTGTGTATTTCGCTCAGGCGCGCTTTGTCTTTCTCCAGCATTTCCTCCTGTGTGCCGGGTTGGCCAATTTTTATTTTCATGAAAAAGTAACCATCGTCAACCGCCTGTTTAATTTCTGAAACCGGAATTGAGTAGGCCATCAGCGGTATGCTGGCCACTTTTTCATGGCGGTATGGCAAGGCTGCCCGGTAGGCTTCGGGTATCATTTCATCGAAGGTGGAAAACCCGTTTTCAGCGGCATAAATCAACCAGGCTGCATTGTCGGTCCCCACCAGGGAATTTAGCGCAAAAGTTTCCCGCAGATCCGGGTTGCCGGTTATTTTTTTCCCATAGCTATATACTTCCTGAAGGATATCGTCCAGCAAATCGATCGGGTTGTTGAATTCCATGCCTTTCATAAGAGACAGCGCATATTCGGATAAAATGTACATCAGGGCATTTCCGCCACTTTCTGAAAATTTGTTGAAAATTGCCGCATCGGACCAAAGTACACTTTGGGTGCAAAGGCCCACTTTATTGATGCCCGACGAAGATTTCAGCATGGCAGCTGTTTGCCAGATTTCAGTCATGTACCCTCCCTTAAAGCCAAACGGCCGGATTAAGGGTTCGCGTTCAAAATTTGAATCTGTTGCGGATATTTTTACCGGGTTCAGTTTTTCCATAGATGAAAAATTAAAAGCCATAGCAGGTGAGGCTGTTAAAATACCTCCCGCTCCTCCGGCGGATTGTTAAAAAATGGCGTTGTGAAGAGGTTTGATAGTTCATTACAGGTTGAAATTATGAAAATGCTTTTCAAGAAAATTTAAGTCTTTTTTCAACCACGAAAATATTTGTTCACGGGGCATCTCCGGATCTTTTCTTCCGTGCTCAGCCCCTCCCAAATCGTATTCATAATGAATGGAAACGGGGGCTTCAATATTCAATGATTTATACAATTCAAAATAGGCATTAAAATCTACCATGCCTTCTCCCAGCGGAACATTTTTAAGCTTCCATTCACCGTTTTCATTTTTTTCCCAGATAAAATCTTTGATATCGGTGGTTTTAATCCACGGTGCCAGTAATTTCATCCCCAGTGGCCAGGAAATTCCTCCCTCCACCGTTGCGTGGCGAATATCGTACTGAACTCCAATTAATTCCGGATCACGGTCTTTAAGCAAGGGATACAAATCCCACACCGGGCCACCAACTTGTCGCCCGGAGTGATTCTGGTAACCGCCATGAACTCCGAATTCGCGGTTTACCTTTTCCAATTCTTCAAACGTAAATTTATGATCCTCTAAATTTTGGGCAATTGTTTTGGAACTGTCGTAATTGAGGTACCCCATGCGGTAATATTTGATTCCCAGTTCGGCCATGGTTTTTAATATCGGCCGTGTTAATGCATCGTTTGCATTGTTAATACTGGTTGTTATCATATTTGAATCAACTCCGGCCTCGCGCAAAGCCCCGAGAGCTTTCGGCAGATCGGTTTCCACCTTTTCGGGTAAAACCTGCCCTCCCGGGCGCACGGTTAAATCGGCACCGCCGAAACCCTGGCTTGCCAGCACTTCGGCTATTTCCTGGTAGGTTAAAAATTGCAAACATTTGGTAAACACATGTACAGGCCGAACCGGTTTGGCTTTTGTTGCACCCATTTTTGAAGCAAAAGCATAAGGTGCAAGCCCAATTGCCGCCATGCCGGTAGTTCCGGTTTTAATAAAATTTCTTCTCGAATTCATTTTTCATTCTTTT
>CAYRBS010000408.1:0-2177 GCA_964422335.1 uncultured Mariniphaga sp.
TGAAACTCTTCGTAAGCCTGCAAAACAGTCAGGTGAGAGATTAAATACGCCAGCGAACTTTCAGCGCCCTGGTTGCGGTTTACGCCATAACTTTCAAAACCGTCGCAGCAACCTTTGGTTTCAAAATCGTACAAACTCATACGTAAATCGTTTTCACCCAAAAACCACAAAAACGATGTATAAAGTTTGCTCAGGTACTCCTTATCGTTTGTAAGATGAAACGCCTGGTGGTACATTAAAACCATGGCCATTGCATCGATGGGCTGCTGGGCAAAAACGGAACGTTCGCCTTCCTTTTTATACCATTTTTCATTGCCAATTACCGATAAATAATTATCCTTTAACGTATGCTCTGTCAGAAATTTCATGGAATCGAGAGCTGTTTGGGTAATTTTCTCATCGTTTAATATTTCTGCTGAATGCAACAGCGCCAGGGGTAACATCCCATTGTCGTAAGCCAGTAAGGATTCAAACCATTTCCAGTCTGCCGTACTGTTTTCCTGGTAATGTTTTATTAAAATGTGTGCAAGGTTTCTCAGCCTTTCGGTCATTGTATCGTCCGATGGATTGCTTTTCAGGTAATGGCTGATGCCAATCATGGTATTGGCAATCCCCCTGATAGATGTTAACTTTTCGAAATTGGGTGCCGCGTTAAAAAACAACAATCGGCCCGTCTGATAATAAGCATCATTCGGTGCATTTCCCAATAAATACCCCAGGGCCCAGATAGTCCGGCCAAACGAATCTTCAGAGCCAATTTCATCCAGGAAATTCCGGCTAAAACTCAGAAAATTCCTGAAAGTCCCGTCCGGGTTTTGGAGGTAATGAATATAGCTCAGATAAATGGGCGACAACTCCAGCGCCCGCACATCTTTCATCTGCCGGTAAGCCATTAACACCATCAGCAAAGCACGCGCATTGTCGTCGAGGCAATACCCTTCCTTTAAATTGGGAATGCCGAATTTGGCGTGCTGAATAATGCCGGTATCGTCGGTTAACCGGTTGATGTGCGCGAGTGAAAAAGGGGGAAGGATAAGCAAATCGAGCGCCGATTCTTGCTGATCAACTTCAAGATGCTCTTCCTCCAATATTTTTTCGGCCAGTGCAACGTATTTTTCGCCGGTTTTGGGCCAGGTAATTTTCTTTCCGTATTCAGTTGCATTCTTTTTTAACTTATTCATTACTTCCGGGTTATCCAGTAATGCGGTCAACATTGTTGCCAGTCCGTCGGAATCGTTAAAATTGAAAAGCCTTCCTCTTCCTTCCGCAAGCAATTCTTCGGCATGCCAGTACGGAGTAGAAAGAACGGCTGAGCCCACTCCCACCGCGTACGAGAGAGTTCCGCTGGTAATCTGGGCTTCATTCAAATAGGGCGTAATGTAAATATCGCAGGCGTGCAGGTATTTGAACAAATTCTGTTCATCAATAAATTCATTCAGAAATATTACATGTTTTTCGAGTTGAAGTTGTTTAACAAGGCGCAGAAGGGAAATGCGGTATTCTTCGCCGGAGTGCCGTAACACATTGGGATGGGTTTTCCCCAAAACAATATAAATAACATCCGGGTGTTTCTCCACCACTCCGGGCAATGCTTTTATTACGGTTTCAATGCCTTTGCTTCGCCCAATAAAACCGAAGGTAAGCAGCACTTTCTTGTTTTCAAGTTTAAACTCTTTTTTTGATTTTTCGGGATTAAAATGAATATCGGGGACACCGTGTTCGATGATTGCAATCTTTTCTTTTGGAACATCGTAAATGGCAGTCAGAAACTCAACTGCTTTATGGCTCATCACTACTATTTTTTGAGCCATTTTGCATATTTCTTTCAAAATTGCTTTTTCGTTATACGAAGGCGATTTAAGAATGGTATGCAGGGTTACAACAAGCGGAATTTCCAGCCGGTGCAGCAACGGGAGAATATAAACCCCGCTCTGGCCACCAAAAATACCAAATTCGTGCTGGAGAATACAAACATCGGCGCCGCTTAGGTTAATGTACTTCACCGCTTTTAAATAATCTTCCTGGTACTCCTGCCTGATGGTTTTTTTAACTTCAGCGGGGTATTTATAGGTAAGGTCGTTATCGTTTAAGGCAACCACAAAACCCTCGTGCTTCTCTTTCCGGTTGGCATTCCCCTTCAGCATCGATTTGAACAGATTGTTTGTAAAGGTACCAAT
>CAYRBS010000409.1:0-2167 GCA_964422335.1 uncultured Mariniphaga sp.
GTCAAAACCAATGTACCTGATAAAATGAGACGAAGAAACTTTATTAAAACCACCGGGATGGTGGCTGCCGGAGCCGGCGTGGCAGGATCTGTAACAGCCGGAAATTTTTTTAATGCCACCAAAAACAAATTACCCCGCTGGAAGGGATTTAACCTGCTCGATTACTTTTCCCCCCAGGGAAGCGGCGGTCGGTCGGCTACCACCGACGAAGATTTTAAATGGATGGCCGACTGGGGCTTCGATTTTGTCCGGCTTCCCATGGCTTATCCACGGTATGTTGATTTTGACCCGTCGAAAAACATTACCCCCGACGCTGTGTTGAATTTCAACGAAAAAGAGCTGGACAACATCCAGTCGCTGGTGGAGCGGGCTAACAGGCACGGGCTGCACATGAGCCTGAACCTGCACCGCGCACCGGGATTTTGTGTAAACGCCGGATTCAACGAACCCTACAATTTGTGGCAAGACAAAGACGCCCAGAATGCTTTTTACGAACACTGGAGCATGTGGGCCAACCGGTTCAAACACTTTTCGCCCGAACAGATTAGTTTTGATTTGGTGAATGAACCCTGCACCCGCGAAGATATGAACGACCAGCATTCGCGCAGGGGGGCCATTCCCGGCCAACTTTACCGCGAAGTGGCAAAAAAAGCAATGGATGCTATCCGCCGGCACAATCCGGACCACGTGGTTATTGCCGATGGAAACAACGTGGGAAACGATGTAATCCCCGAACTTTTCGATCTCGATATTGGCCAGAGTTGCCGTGGGTACTATCCACATTATATTTCGCACTACCGCGCTTCGTGGGTGTGGGAAAATCCCGACGATGCACCGGAGCCGGTGTGGCCGGGCGAAATAGACGGACAACACTTCAGCCGTAAAAACCTCGAGAAATTTTATGCTCCCTGGATTGATGCCGTAAACAATGGCGTTGGTGTGCACTGCGGCGAGTGCGGATGCTACAATGAAACCCCGCACGAAGTTTTCCTGGCCTGGTTTGGGGATGTACTCGATGTTTTAACCGAACACGGGATCGGTTACGCCCTCTGGAATTTCCGCGGCGATTTTGGCATCATGGATTCCGGCCGGAAAGATGTGGATTATGAAGACTGGTACGGCCACAAACTCGACCGGAAACTGCTGGAATTGCTGAAAAAATATTAACAATCTAAATTTCCACGCGATAATCGAAAATTAAATACACGCAAATGACGCTAAAATATCTGATTGTTTTTAACCGATTTTAAATACCTTTAGGGCAAACCAACATAAATCTTAAAGAATTGTTTCATAATGAAAAAATTAGTACTGATTTTAAGTTTCATTGTTGTCTGTCAATTTTCCTACGGGCAGGAGTGGTTTGAATTTAAACCCAACTACGATGAAAGCAAGGTTCCCGACTTTGAACTTCCCAATCCACTAACCACTTTCGAAGGCAGGAAAATAAAAAACAAGCGCAGGTGGAATAAAAAACGCCGTCCCGAACTGCTGGAGTTTTTTACCGAAGATGTGTATGGAAAGGTCCCGGGGGAGTTAAAAATATCGAAATGGGAAGTGGTTGAGGAAAGCGACCAGGCGCTCGAAGGGAAGGCACGCCGCAAACAGATAGACGTCGTTTTCAACAAAAACGACCGAACCCTCTATTTCAACATACTCCTGTACCTGCCCAAAAATGTGGAAAAAGCTCCGCTGTTTTTGGGGTATAACTTTTATGGAAACCACACCGTTAGCAACGATGTTCACATTCGCATTTCGGACGCATGGGCTCGCAACAATGAATCCATCGGTATTTCAAATCACCAGTTGACCGAAAAATCGAGGGGAACCAGGGCCGACAGCTGGCAGGTTGATAAAATCATTGATGCCGGTTACGGACTGGCAACTGTTTATTACGGCGAAGTGGACCCGGATAAAGATGATTTTTCCGACGGAATTCATCCGTTTTTTTACACCGACGGTCAGAAGCGTCCGGCAGCCGGTGAATGGGGGTCCATTGCTGCCTGGTCATGGGGCTTGCGCCGTGCCATGGACTACCTGGAACAGGACGATGATGTGGATGATTCAAACGTAATTGTTTTCGGCCATTCACGCCTGGGAAAAACCTCACTTTGGGCAGGCGCTACCGACGAACGTTTTGCCGGTGTTATTTCCAATAACTCAGGAT
>CAYRBS010000410.1:0-2134 GCA_964422335.1 uncultured Mariniphaga sp.
CCGCGTACCTGGGCAAAATCGAGTTCGCGGGCGCCGTTTTGCCCGTCCACCCCAAAACCGGTCATTTTTGTCAGTGAGAATTCTTTTTTTGCATCTTCGTACAGAAACCGGTCGATTCCCAGCACACTTTCTTTCCATTTTTCAACCACCTCAATTACGTCGGCAGCGGTAAATTCACGGATGTTTTTGCCATAAAACTGCCCGAGTACATCGGCGGCCCAGGTCCACTCATAATTGTAATAATTTTTATGAAGGGCAAACAACGCAGCGTTCACTTCTTCGAGGGTAGCAATTTTGCCGTTTTCCAACGACTTCAGTAATTTATCGAGGGCTTCAAACGGGCAAATCAGCCCCGAAAGGTCCACCCAGTAACCCCTGCCCAGTGAGGTGTCGGGCTGCAGGTTCTTCCTGATTTCTTTCCCGGAAGTATATTCTTTTCCCTGGAGGCGGGTAATCAATGAATTACCGAGGAATTTCCAAATCGCCATTTCATACAGCAGGATGCCCCGATCGAGCGCCCTTTTTTCAATTTTCATTTTGCCGTAACTGTATTCACTGGCAAATTCGTCTGATGATTCCCGGAGTGATTGCAATTTGTTCCGTCCGTTTATCATTTTTTGAATGGTATAAGGACTGAGCAGGTTGAAATTAATCAGGTCGAGGAGGTTGGAGTCGGTGCGGTTATCGCGGCGCGGCCATTTTTGGGTATCGCGCACTGTACCAATACTTTTCAGGTTTATTGCCGGAACCAGAATGCTTTCATCATTGCTTTCAATAATATATGAAAACGGGAAGTCTGCTGTGTCGCAATGTTTGTAATGCCGCCCCATAACCAGCGAAAAAGCACCGATTCGCGAAGGCCAGAGCAGGTAAGAATCGCTGGTGGTTTTAGCGCCCCGCTCCATAATTCCCTGGTGAATAGGCCCCAGCTTGTAAAGGTGGTTGCTTTGATTGGAGCCGCTGCCGGCATTCAAAAACGAAAACAACCCGGCAATAAGCAGGGTCGATTTATGATGGGTTACCGTGTAGGGCCCGGCGAAAACAGAACAGGCTTCGCCGTGAAATCCCTGGCAATTGGCAAAAAACAGGGAGTTAACTGCCGAGTAATGTTTGTCGAGGATACACCCCTGTCCCACAAAACATTTTGAAAGCAATGTGGCATCGGTTATGCGCGTTCCGGAGCAAACGATAAAATCGTCCATAATTACTCCTTCGCCAATAATTACCGGTGCTTCGCGGGTGCTGTTAATACTCCCGTTTTGCAGCTTTTTGGCCCCGTCGATGGTGGTAACCGGACCCGTTTTTACATTCAAAAGGGTATTGCAGTTGAGTATTTTTGAATGAGCGCCAATCACACCGGTGTTGCTTTTTACGCTTTCAGAATACGCCTCCACCATGTTTTTCAATGCTGAAACCACGCCGGGGCGGTGGCGATATAGTGCAAGTATATAAGCCACATGGGTGGACAGATAGTCGTAAACAGGTATCGTGCGTCCCCCGCCTTCGTTAATGGCCTCCACCTTCACCCCATTGCCAAACGAGGTTTCGCCGTCAACAGCAATAGTGGTTACATTGTGGATGATCACTCCTTCTTCAATCCGGTAGTTGGCAATGTAACTGCGCACATTATGAATAAGTGCATCTTTCCCTACTTCGCAATTGTGTAGCCAGGAATTGTAAATGCCGGTGTGGAATGTGATACCGCCAACCAGGCTCACCGAACGGGTGAAACTGTTTAAACGTACATGCCCGGTAAATTTGGAGTTTTCGATATTATCGGGTGTAAAGCCGGATGAGACCTTAACCAGGTTCCAGTCGGGTGAAGAACACCCCTGGTAAACCAACTGCCCTATCTCTTCATCGCGTAAGGGCCGGTAAAATTCATTTTCTGTGGATTGAGCCATGTTTTTCTTATTTCTGTCACCAAATATAGGGTGATATTAAAAGAAACCAAGCTCTAAAAACCTAACAAAAACATAAAACAACAAACAATAAACCTAACAACAAAACAATAACACATTAATTAAAAGATAATTATAAAATCAATAAACATATCTTAAAAATTGAATAAACGACTATATGACTTAACCCATGAGAATTCAGACACTGAAAGGGGAAGGATTGAAGGTTGCTA
>CAYRBS010000411.1:0-2126 GCA_964422335.1 uncultured Mariniphaga sp.
TTAGCTGCTGCAGGCATGGTGGTAAAAACAGGCAGGGCAGGCACCGATGCACCTTTTTCAAAAAACCACGTGCAAAAATTTAACATGCACGGATATGGTGCCCCCAAACTGGATAAAGTAAGAGTAGGTTTTATAGGAGTCGGGAGCCGGGGGTCGGGTACCGTCGTCCGCCTATCCAGTATTGAAGGAGTTGAGGTAAAAGCGCTGTGTGACATAGTTCCAGAAAGGATCGATTCAGCCTTCAAATTACTAAAAGATGAATTCCCCTCACAAAATCCAACGTCTTATTCCGGAGATGCAGATTCGTGGAAAGAAGTATGCGAACGTGATGATATTGATCTCATTTATACTGCCACTCCGTGGGAACTGCACGCTCCCATCGCCATTTATGCCATGGAGCACGGGAAACATGTTTACACCGAACTTCCTGTTGGGGTAACTCTTGAAGAATGCTGGCAGGTAGTTGAAACATCGGAGAGTACGCGGAAACACTGTTTTATGGGTTGTGGCTCTGGTCACGATGGAATGGCGGCCGTGGTATTAAATATGGTCAGGCAGGGATTCTTTGGTGAAATTATTCACGGTGAAGGGCATTATATCCATGACAGGGTATCGAATAACAAGTCAAGGTGGGAAAGGGATAAAAACAATAACAATTGGTTTGGTTACCGGCCCTGGCGCTTAAAAGAAAATATAAACAGGAATGGAAACCTTTATCCGGCGCACGGACTGGGTCCAGTTGCCCAAATGATGGATATTAACTATGGTGACCAAATGAAATACATGGTTTCGATTTCAAGCAATGATTTTACCATGTCCAATAAGATGAAAGAAATGGCCGAAATTGATGATTATTACAAACCCTATGTAGGATTGGACTTCAGGGGCAACATGAATACTACAATAATCCGTACCCATAAAGGACGGACCATTATGCTTCAACACGACATTAGTTCTCCACGCCCTGGTCACCGCTTTGATTTAATCAGCGGAAACAAAGGCATATACAGGGCACGTCCTGACAGGATTGCTACCAGTGAAGAATGGCTCCCGGAAAATGAATTCAATTCACTAAAAGAGAAATACACACCGGAGATTACCAAAAGATTCAATGAAAAACGCAACCAGGCTGGTGCCCATGGGAGCAGAGGATATGAACGCGTAACGGCCAGCGACTGGCGTTTGATTGATTGTCTGCGCAACGGGTTGCCACTTGAAATGGACGTTTATGATGCAGCCCTCTGGAGTGCAATTACGCCACTGAGTGAATGGTCGGTTGCCCGTCAGGGAGAAACGGTAAAAATTCCTGACTTTACCAGTGGGGCCTGGAAAACCAACAAACGAGGAATGGATATCGATATTAAAAAAGGAGGAACAACTAATTTGATTTAAATCCTTTAGATTAAATTTCAGATGATGGAAAAAGAAAATAATCCAAATGAAAAATTTACTGACTGGCACTATTCAAGAAGAAAATTTATCAATATCACTTCTGCCGGTCTTTGCGGGTTTGCGCTGAAAGGCGCTTCGGCATCTAATTTTGCCGAACCTCTTGTCACTCCCGGGGTTGGTCCAATAGAGGCTGATGAAAATACCAACCTTATTGGGGCGTATGGCAACTGGGCTTCCAAATCAATGAAAAAAGACCTGCCCTCTCATTCATTCAGGAGAAGGGAATGGACGGATATTGAAGCATGGAGAAAGGAAGCAAAGAAGCAGGTTTTTGAGAGGATTGCCATGCCTGATTTGGGTGGAATGCCTAAAGTAACCATTCATAAACAATACCTTTACGATGGTTTACAGATAGAGGAAATTAGCTGGCAATTACCTTACGGGCGACCGGCTGAAGCCATCCTGTTAAAACCGGCTGGCACAAATAAGCCATTACCGGGTATACTTGCTCTTCATCATCATGGAGGGGATAAATATTTTGGTAAACGGAAAATCACAAGGACAAACGATTCACAGCATCCTCATGTGGTGGATGAACAGCAACGCTATTATGACGGCCTTGCATGGGCTAACGAGATTGCCAGGAGGGGCTACGTAGTTCTGGTACCCGATGCTTTCCCATTTGCCAGCCGCCGTGTAATGTTACAAGATGTTCCCGAACATTTAAGGCAGGG
>CAYRBS010000412.1:0-2119 GCA_964422335.1 uncultured Mariniphaga sp.
GTTTTTCCATTCTGTTTTTTTCTTTTCGTGTTATAGCCCAAATCGAGGTGGTGAAAAACGGGCATTTTCAGGTTATTGGGATTATCGAACGATTGTTTTGCCTGCTGCCAGTCGGGCACACCACGTGAATTTTCACTGCCTCCCGGTAAATACATTCCTTCGTATTCCACATCGGGCATGCTCAGGTTGTTGCCCGATTGTAATGTAAACCCAAACGAAACAGATTTTTCGCGGTGCTCGTTTTTAAGAAGCCGGTATTCGCCCAGCAGTGACACATCGTGCCGCCTGTCGTATTTATGCGGGAACCAGCGCCCCCGGTTAACTTCATTGAATTGCCTTTCGGACCATGACAGCGTATAGGACAGCATTCCGGTCAATTTTCCCTGAACTTTTTTGGCCATAAATTCTGTACCGTACGCCCTGCCCCGGCCAACTGAAATGTTCTCGTTCCATTTTGTATCCTGCGAACTCAGAAAAACAGCTCCTTCCTCAAAACGGATAACATCGTACATCCATTTGTAATAGGTTTCAACACCGAACACATATTTTGATAATTGTTGCTCAATGCCTGCCGATATTTGCCGGCTACTCTGCGGTTTCACCTCGTCGGTTGACGCCACCCACAAGTCGGTTGGCATGCCCAGCGAAGAGTTGGACAACAGGTGGATAAACTGGGTCATTTGGGTGTAGGAAGCATTGGCGGAAAAACCGGTGTGCGACCGAAACTTTAATGCTGCCCTCGGCTCAAAGTGGTTGTAGGTTTTTTCTCCTGTAATATAAGTAGCGCCCCTCATTCCCAGGTTCACGTTAAATTTTCCGGCGTTCAGGTTATGTTCTGCAAAATATTCAAAATGAGTCGAATTGTTTTTTTGTTCTTCATTTAAAAGAATATCCGTATCGATTCCTTTCATCTGCACAATATTTGGGGCAAACTGCATGCGCGATGCTTTGCCGCCAAATCTTATTGTATAAGATGGTGACAGGTACCAGTCGAAATCTGCTTTCAAAGCTAAATCCTGCATATCGGATGTGGCCCGGAACACCACTTCCTGTTCGCCCGAGTCTGAACTTCCATGGTTATTAAGCTGGTACCGGCTGTAATAGGCCGAAATATTTGAAAACAGTTTTTGAGAAAAAATGTGGTTCCAGCGAAACACCGAAGTAATGTTTCCCCAGTTGTAACGGTGTTTGCTGTTGGTGCCGTCGCGGTTATTGTTATAATATTGACTGTCCTTGCCCGAATAAAAACTTAAATAAACCCGGTTCCGTGGATTGATTATCCAGTTTGTTTTTGCATTAAAATCGTAAAAATAGTAGCCGTAATTGCCATCCCGTTCTATTGCCGACTGATACAAAAACATGGGAATATCCAGTAACGTCCTTCGCAGCGAAACAATAAACGCTGCCGTATCTTTTTTCAGGGGCGCTTCGTAGGTCATTCTTGCCGAAACCGGGCTGATTGAAAAAATCCCGTGCGGTTCTTTCATGTTTCCCTCTTTCATCGAGATATCCAAAACCGAGGAGAGCCGGCCTCCGTAACGGGCCGGAATTCCCCCTTTATACATCGACACATCTTTTATGGCATCGCTGTTGAACACGGAGAAGAAACCGAAAAGGTGGTTGACATTGTAAACCGGTACGCCGTCGAGCAATATCAGGTTCTGGTCGTTGCTGCCGCCACGCACGTTAAAGCCGGCGCTGTTTTCGCGGGCCGATTTTATGCCCGGCTGAAATTGCAGGGTTTTTAGTACATCGCGCTCACCGAGAATTACGGGCATCCGGTCTATTTTTTCCATGCCCGGGTTGAGAAAGCTTAACGACGATAATTGCGAAGCGGCCTCGTCGGTCCGGTTTGCTTTCACTTCAATCTCTTCCAGTTCTATACCGGTGGCGAGCTGAAAGTTTAGGATTGTGTCGTTTTTTAAATCAATCTGTTTCGTTTGGGTTTTATAACCAACAAACCGGCAGTTTAACCTGTAAGCGCCGGCCGGCAGTGTTAAACTGTAAAAACCGTAATTGTTGGTTGCCACGCCCAGACCGGGGCCTGCAACCACTGTAGCGCCTGTTAACCGCTCCATGTCCGATTGGCTTTCAACATAACCGCTAATGGTAAATTTTT